>NZ_JAFKPJ010000010.1:0-212113 GCF_019633765.1 Bacteroides sp. 11BF | reverse complement strand
AAATCCGGTCCATAATTACGATGTAAGAGAACTCTATATCCATCTTATTTCAGGAGGAATAGATGGAGATTCTCTTTCAAATATGCGAACTGTGATAAAAATAGAGAAAGATATGGTTGATTTGAGGAGTTTTGATTGGAGGCGAGAGCAGCATATAACTTTTGAGATACACAATATTGGTGATAATAATTTGGTCGTTTATGATAATAAGACATCTTGCGGATGTACTTCTGTTGAATACTCCAAAGAACCCGTTCAGCCCGGAAAGTCTTTAGCAGTTAAAGTAACTTATAAAGCGGATCATCCGGAACACTTTAATAAAACTATTATACTATATTGCAATGCTTCCGCTTCTCCTTTGGAGTTAAAGATAACTGGAAATGCTGAATAATTTAATGTTTATATTTAGTACTTTTGAATCTTTGTTGACAGGTATTTGTATATGTCCCCTTAGCTTGAATATATGTTGCTAAATATAGGTAGTCAACCTTGGATCATTGCATTGGAACCTATTAATGTTATGGCTTAAGGTTGATTTTTATTTAATATTTGTTATATGAGAAGTCTGTTTTTAATATTCTTTTTTTGCTATGTAACTGGGAAAGCCCAGGACAGAGCGTGTGTCGTGAGTGAAAAGGATAGCATTCCTCTTTCAAATGTATATATCTGTTTGAAAGATAGGAGAGTCATAGCTATCAGTGATGAAAAGGGTGTGTTCTCATTAGAGAAATATGATTCGTTGTCATTGAATGATACTTTATATTTTTCTCATATTAATTATTTGCACAAGAAATTGTCTTATGGTGATTTTATTAAAAATAGATGTACCGTTTTTTTAATAGAGAATAATCGGGTTTTGGAAGAAGTATCTATTTTTAGCAATAGGCATTTAAATCGCTTTTTGCATTATGAAATATTGTCTCCATTGAAAAGAGGAGTCTATTCGTTTGCTTCGGTCTTGGTAGATGGGCAGATTTATATTGTAGGAGGGAGTACGTCGTGCGGTCCCTTTCAGAATTATATACGCTCTACTCTATTTTGGGAAAAATATAGTAACATGATGTATAGATATGATATCAAGCAAGATAAGTGGGAGACGATCAGGCATAAGTTTAGAGAAAGGGCATATCATACGGCGGGTTATTATGATGGAAAAATTTTTATTTTAGGGGGAAAGAGATTGTCTGAAACCAGAATTGTTGATTATCTGGATAATGCAATAGAAATATATGATATTAAGCGTGATACCGTTTGGACAGATTATACTAATCCGCATCAAGCGACTCTATTGGGATCCGTTGTGTATAAAGATAATATGATTGTTTTAGGCGGTGTTAAAAAGGTTTTGCAAAATAATGAAGGAGTCTATTCGGATGAAATGCATTTATGGAATTTAAAATCCGGCTACTGGTATGAGTTGGGAAAAATGCCGATTAGGCGAGCTCCTGATGCAATTCTGGTTGATCATTGTATTTATTTAATCGGAAATAGTAACGGTGGCGGACGGAGTCTTGAATGTTATAACTTATTGACAGGCGCATGGACCAATGCCGGACATTTGTTATATCGGCTTGGCTGGCCCAGTTTAGCTTATCATAATGATATAATTTATATTTTTGAACAAGGTGTTGTGCAGACGTTCAATATAAAAAGCAGGCAAGTTCGTTCGTATATGATAGATCTGAAATTGAAATCTCCAGCTTTGTATTACTTTGATGGGAAATTATATATTTTGGGAGGATTTTATATGGGAGATCCCTCGCGCAATGTATATAGTATTGATCTGAAAGAATTTGATAAAACAGAAATCGATTATTATTATCACAATAAAAGGTAAGCATTCGGTGAATCCTGTCTATTGTATAGAAACTGAACTTTATTGTTTTTTCTTATTCTACCATTATTATCATATTTTTAAAATCTAAAAGTATCTCTTTGCAATTTTTGAAATAGTCAACCCCTAAATAGCCATTGTATTTGCCATTAGCATTCTTCATGATAGAAAACTTATGCATATTTGTTTTGTGTTTATCAATAATTAAAGGGAAATCAGATATTGAATGGCTTTTATTAATTATAAATCCACTTATTCCACCAGCCTTGACAGAATCTTTTTTAAGTCTTAGCTCTCCAAATTTATCTTTGTTTTGTTGATAGAAATCATAATTAATATATCCTTCCATAGTCATACCTGTATCACAGAATAAAAGTAAACGAAGATTATTATAGAAAGCTTCTACTCCAACACTACCCATGAAATTAATCATATTAGAAGGTCGTTTTTGGATATTTAAATCTTGTGAAAGAGATGGGAATATTATTTTCTGTTCTTTAGGGTATATTATTGTTTGACCTATAGCTTCCATGAAAGGATTACCTAATACAGCTTCCATAGTATATACCAACGAATCTGTTTTGGGGAAAATATTGTCAAGTATATTAACTTTTACATTAGTGTAGGTAATATTACCTATTCTGAGTGTATCTACAACTCCCACTTTTGAATAGACAATGTCACCTGATATACCTGTTATGGACATGGAGTCTGCTACAACCTTTATGTGGTGCTTTTTTGCAAATGAGGTCGAAACCATATGAATTGCTGCTCCGGTATCAAATATAAAAGGTTCTTTTGTTCCATTTATTTCTACTGGAATGTACCAATAGTGTTTTGCACCTTTTATGTCTGTAATCATGTCTATAATAACTTCAGAGTTAGGAGATTGTCTTATGACTTCGCTCTTAGGCGTATTGCTTAGATTTTTGTACCCTTTGTAGTAATTATGTATCATTGTCTGCATTTCTGCGTCTTTATCGTAGTCGTTCACTTTTTTTAGAGTTTCAGCAGCCTCTTTATATTTTCCTATTTTAGATAATTGTTCCGCCTTTATTATTGTATAAGCTATAACCGCAGATGAACCCAAATCTGCTGAATAGTTATTTAATAAAGAATCAAGTAGGCTTATAGCCTCATGTGGTTGATTAAATGCGCAATTTATACCAGCTTCAGCCATTAATCCTATCATTGGATATGCTAAACTATCTTTTATAGTAGGATAGACCCTTTTTAGTTCCAAATAATCGTACGTGTTGATCAAATCTGCAACTTTTTGATCAGTATATTGAGCATATGATGAAAAACATAGACTCAGAATTACTAAAATCAAGCTTGTTCTTTTCATAATATTATGGTGTTGTTTACAAATATGGTAAGTCTTATAGATGATAGCAAATATTCTTTTCCAAAATTTGTTAATCTTGTTTGGGGTGCTTGAAGTATTTTAAATTAATTTGGTAGAATATTAATTTGGTTTTCTTTTTATCAAGAAATATCGTTCTACACTTGGTTCCATATTTTGACCCCGTTTTACAAGTACATATCCACGTAGTTTCTCTAACAACAAGTCAAGAGGGAGCATACGTCATTGACAACCGGTCTTCACTAAATAAAAGATTGCATTCCAAATCATTCGTAAATCATATTTTCGCTTTCTTGCTTGCGGGTTCAACACTTTTGTTATATATTGCCACTCTGTTTCCGTTAAATCAGTTTGGTACATCTTTTTTAAGTTTGGTCACTTCAAAGAAAGCAACTATCAGACTGATATGGAAACTTTGTTAGGAATTTTCTTTACTGCCTCTAAACAAACTGCAAAATGCAGTAGTATTGGAAGGTCTGGAAATGAAGGTGATTTTCGGGGGAAGCGGGTCTTCGTTGTGCCCAGATGGTTATCCGTATGTATTCAGGTGTTCTAATGGCAATCTACATTGTTGCAAAGTTAATTCAGAGTCTGTTTGTTGTCCATAATAGACAACTTACTCTTTATTAAATGCTTATCATCTATTTTGGCGGATGATAAGGCTCTGTTAATTAATTAAAATTGAAGATCATGAATATGAGAAAAGTATTTTATTTAGTTCTATCACTTGTAATTGCAAGTTGCACCTCTAATAAGGAACTGCAAGAGAAACTGGCATTTATTGATGTCACCAAAGAATATCCCGAAAAGAAAATTGAGCTCACCGATATTGCGGATGTCTCTTATCTGTACCTCAATTCGAAAAATGATGATTATCTCTATAAAGGCAGCATTGATTATGTAACCGAAAACAATATTATTGTTATAGACCGCTCTCAGAACAGCGTGCTGTTTTTCTCAAAAGAGGGAAATCCCAAATCACATTTTAACCGTAGGGGACAGGGATCGGAAGAATACAGAGATGCATATTCGGTAATGTATGACGAAGCAAATGATGAAGTGTTTGTTTCGCCCGACTTTAGCGATCATATTATGGTCTATTCATCATTGGGTGAATTCAAAAGGAAAATAAATTTACCTCAGACGAATGTTAACGGACAAATGGCTTTGTTTGACGATGTGTCCATATTGGTGTATGATAACACGAAATTGTGGAAATCTATCATGCAAAGCAATGCCCCAGGTATAGTACAAACCATTGATTCAGCTTTCTTTCTTATTTCCAAATTGGATGGTACAGTGCTGGATTATATCTCACTACCAAACAAAAATATAGATCTGAGTTATAAAGATTTGAACAGTGTATTTACTGGTCAGGTGAGTTACGGACGTGTGAGAAAGTCGGCTGACGGATTACTTTTATACAATCCTGAATCCGACACCGTTTTTCATTACAGCAAAGAAAAGCATTTAACTCCATATATGCACAAAAAACCAATATTGAGCAGTCAAACCTCAATGACGGTTATGGATATCTGCATGGATGCGGGAAAATATCAGTTTATAGCGGTTTACCCTTATCGGGAAACAGCGAAATCTCCGACACCAAAGTATTATATGCGCAACAAAGCAACAGGAGAACTGTTTCGCCCAAAAATAACTCTTTCCGATTTTGAAGGAAAAGAGTTGTATATCAATCCCCGGCTTTTAAATTATTATGAACATGCATACCACTTTGAACTGGATTTTGCTGAACTCGAAGAAGCATATTACAAAAACAAGCTCAGCGGTAAACTCAAAGAACAGGTTGCTTCACTTCTTGAAGATGAGGAAAGTAATAATGTTTTTGTGTTTGCGGATTTTTATTGATAAAAACACACCTTCTGGGGTTGTTTTCAATATTGAGTGATTTGTAAAAAGAGTTACAGATAAGCCTGGACTACATGAAGAGATGATATTACATGTCGTACCAAGATCAATACAATATTTTAGTAATTGCCAACAAGTCTTCAAACTACAAAACAATGACTTTTCTCGTAGCGCACTCAGCGATAATACTCATTATTAAATATTTAATAGAGGGGGAAGTTTACAAAAGTCCCGCCCACTCCTGATTGGTTAGTGTGGGGAGCTGATCTGTTTCTGTGATGAAAGTTTCCGCCAGTTTTCGTTTTTCCTCTTGTAGCTGTATGATTTTCTCTTCTATGCTTCCTTGCGTGATGAAACGGTAAGCAATTACTTGTTTGTCTTGTCCGATACGGTGCGCGCGGGCAATGGCCTGTGCTTCGGCTGCCGGGTTCCACCAGGGATCGATGATGAACACATAGTCTGCTTGTGTCAGGTTGAGGCCCACTCCTCCGGCTTTTAGTGAGATAAGGAAAGCTTGTATCCTGGGGTCACGGCTAAAGCGTGCAATCTCTTCCGGGCGATTGGTAGAAGAGCCTGTTAGAAGAGCATAATCCCATTGACGTTTACGAAACTCATCGGCCACCAATTCCAGATGTTTGACGAAAGAAGAAAAGATCAGGACCTTATGGCCTTCGCTTCGGAGTGTTTCGAAGGTCTCTATAATCAGGTTTAGTTTACCGGATTCACCGATGAAACCGGGTAAAATCATCTGCGGATGGCAGGCGAGTTGCCTTAAACGGAGAATCCCGTTGAGTACTATGAGCGGTTGCTGACCTTTCTCTGCGGTCTGTTCCAGCAGAATGTTCCGGAGACTGTTCTTTTCATGTTGGTAGAGCTCGTTCTGTTTCTTTGCCATGTCGCAATAAATCACTTCTTCGGTTAATGACGGTAGTTCCGGAGCTACTTCCTGCTTGCTTCTGCGTAGTATAAATGGGGAAATGAGTTGTCGTAAACGAAACTTCATCCGTTCGTCACCTTGACGGATGGCGTTGACGAACTGTTTGCTGAACGCTGTCTCGTTTCCTAAAAGTTCAGGCTGTAGAAAATGAAACTGTGCCCAAAGATCCTTCAGGGAATTCTCAATAGGAGTTCCTGTCAGAATTAGCCTGTGTTTACTTTGTAATTGTATCGCTGAACGGAATGTAAGTGATTCGCTGTTTTTTATGTTTTGACTTTCATCGAGAACTATGTACTCAAACTTATATTGGGATAAAGTCGCAATATTATTGCGCATCGTGCCATAAGTGGTAAAGACCAGATGATATTGGTCGAAGTGCTTTGACAAGCGATTGATTTCATTGGTGGAGTTTCCGTTATATTCCGTCATTGACAGGCTGGTAAAACGGGATGCTTCCCGTTTCCAGTTATGCAAAAGCGAGGTAGGCACAACAATAAGGGTGGCATGCAGGCGTGGTGTCTGGCTTTTCTTTTGATTTAGTACAGCACATTGCAAGTCGTTTTGTCCGCTTCGGGAGGCGTTGGGGGCTTCGGTTTTTACCGGAAAAAGTGATAACTGCCCCTTTTCATCGAAGAAAGCTTCCTTTTGTACAGGAGAGCCTTGAGTGTTTTCTTTCTCTTCCAGGCTGTTTGTTTCCTGATTTGTTGAGGCGGCTGTTCCCGGTTTGTAGATGTATTGTAAAAGTGTAAGGGTTTGCAAGGTCTTTCCAAGGCCCATATCATCGGCCAGACATCCTCCGAATCTTTCGAGGTATAGGTTTGCCATCCATGAGAAACCTTTCTGCTGATAGGGGCGAAGATTGGCCTTGAGTCCTGCAGGTACAGGGATTGGTTTCTCCAATCGGACGTCGGTTACTATACCTGGACCTTTTTCCAGGATCGATTTTATTACACCCACAAAAGGACGCTTCAGTCGGATGTTCTTACCTGATTCTTTACCTATCTCAAGCAGATTGGCGTATTTGGTGAACCATTCTTCGGGGAGGAGGATAATGCGTCCGTCAGAGAGGGGATATTCCCTGTTGTTGTCCAGTATATTTTTGCGGAATCGGCTGAAGGGAATTTTCTGATTGTCTATGACGACATTGATATGTAATTCGAACCAGTCGGGGCCATCTTCGTAATCCTGTTCTATCCGGATATCCGGAAGATAGTATGGCTTCTTGTGCGTATCACTTGATAAGATAAACTTTTCCAGTAGCATTTCCCGGTGACGGCTGACCCACTCGGTAATGTTTTTTTCGGGAGCGATAGGCGATAGTTTGAAATGGGAATCACTGATACATTGTAATCCGGCTTTTTGAAGCAGACCGATTGCCTGCTTCTCGGCAGTTGAGTTACGTTGGAAATAGTGGATGACAGTTTGTCCATTCTCTTGCCCCCGGAAGATGATTTTCTTGATTCCATCGGAACCATGAGGTGAAAAAGTCCGGTCTCCATAACGAAAATCAAGCCGTAACAAAGTATCATTATAGATTGTATCTTCAAGGTAGAGATAAGCATCACACGGACGTCTTTCTCTGATCACTTTGACTCCTTGAATATTGATTTCATGGTAATACGCAAGGGGAATCATGATATTGTCTATGTATTTTTCAGTCAATGAAGCGTCCACACTGATACGTTCTTTCTTGGTGAAAGGCAGTAAGCGTGAGGCTTCAATATGGGGGACAGTAAATAAATCCATACCCAGCAATAGGGTGGCAGGATTGGAGGTGAGGACAGTGACAGGTTTTTGTTCCATCAGTGAAACCGACAGGTCGTCATAGTAGCATTGCAGTTGATAGCTGAAATATTCCTCGGTTACTTTAAAAGAGAAATGGGCTTCTAAATCGTGGGGATGGACACGGTATGCATGGTGTTCATAGAGTTGCTTGCTTCCACTTGGTTTCTGATAAAACGGAAGTTGCCTGGTGCGTATCAGTTCTAACATCTCCAACAGTTTCTTCTCTATGAAAGGACGGATTTGTTCTTTAAGTTTGTTATTGTCCTCGGCCAGTTTGCGGAGGAATTTAGGGACTGTTTTTTCACGGGAATAGACTCCCATCAGATATTTTTCAGTATAATGAGAAGCAATGTCAATGGCTTTTTGTTCTGCTTCATTCATTTTTTTGATCGCATCGGGAGAGGCATGGAAAGCTTGTTCGATCACTTCCAACGTGTTGTCAGGGGTTCGTCTGACAGTGTAGGGGATGAGTAATATCCCCAGAACAGGGTGCTCTACGAGTACAATGACAACTTGGTTGGTGGAAAGTGCTTTTTTCATTCTGTCCGGTTTGGAAGGTCAAAGATACGGGATTTTATGTAATTTTGCGGTATGATGGAGGAAAACAAACGAGTCTTATTGGGAATGAGCGGTGGTACGGATAGCTCTGTGGCTGCCATGCTATTACTTGAAGCCGGTTATGAAGTAACGGGAGTTACCTTTCGTTTCTATGAGTTTAATGATTCTACGGAATACTTGGAAGATGCCCGTGCATTAGCAACTCGCTTAGGAATCGAACACATCACTTATGATGCGCGCGAGATTTTCCGGAAGAAAATTGTTGATTACTTTATCGATGAATATATGGCCGGACATACTCCGGTCCCCTGTACTCTTTGCAACAACTGGTTAAAATGGCCTTTGTTGGCCAAGATTGCCGATGAAATGGGAATTTTCTATTTAGCTACCGGTCATTATGTGAGAAAGAAATGGATGGACGGAAGCTATTATATTACGCTTGCCGCAGATCCGGATAAAGACCAGTCATTTTTTCTGTGGGGATTAAAACAGGATATTTTGCAACGTATGTTGCTTCCGATGGGTGAGATGACTAAACCTGAAGCACGTGCTTATGCTGCCGGAAGAGGTTTTGAGAAAGTTTCAAAAAAGAAAGATAGCATCGGGGTTTGTTTCTGTCCACTTGATTACCGTAGTTTTCTGAAAAAGCATTTTTGCAATGCGGGAGGCGACAGGAGCAATAAAATAATCCGGGAAGTGGGCAAAGGCAGATTCCTCGATGAAAGCGGCAATTTTATTGCCTGGCATGAGGGATATCCTTTTTATACTATAGGGCAACGCAGGGGGTTAGGCATCCAACTGAACCGTGCTGTTTTTGTAAAGGAGATCCATCCTGAAACCAATGAAGTGATATTGGCTCCTTTAAAGTCCCTTGAAAAGTCAGAGATGTGGTTGAAAGACTGGAATATAATCAACGAATCCCGCCTGCTGGGCTATGATGATATTATTGTGAGAATACGTTATAGGAAACAGGAAAACCATTGTTCTGTCACAATCACTCCGGAGGGATTATTACATATACAACTACACGAACCTTTGTCCGCCATTGCAGAAGGACAAGCAGCCGCTTTCTACAGGGATGGTTTGTTGTTGGGAGGAGGGATTATAACGATGAATGATGAACGATGAATCGTATGCGGATAGCACACAGCCCATTCATCGTTCATCGTTTATCGATTATCGTTCATTGTTTATTCAAAGCAATCATTTCTTCAATGTAGTCTCTTGTATTGCTGAGTCTCGGTACTTTATGCTGACCACCTAATTTCCCTTTTTGAGCTAACCAGTCATGGAAAAGTCCTTTGCGTGCGACAATCACTTCCAATGGTTGGAGAGCGATATCTTTCCATCGTTTTGCTTCGTAGTCGGAGTTTACTTCTTTCAGTGTAGTATCCAGTACCGCCGCAAATCTTTCGATGGAATCGGGCATTTTGGCAAACTCAATAAGCCATTGATGACGGCATTTGGCATTTTCATCCATAAATACGGGGGCAGCGGAATATTCGCTGACTTGAGCACCAGTTTCAGCACATGCTTTGGCAAGCCCTTTTTCTGCATTATCTACGATCAGCTCTTCACCAAAAGCATTGATGAAGTGCTTGGTACGTCCTGTAATGACGAACTTATACGGATTCTTTCTGGTGAATTTCACAGTATCTCCGATCATGTACCGCCATAATCCGCAGGAAGTGGAGATCACCATAGCATAATTTTTATTTAGCTCTACTTCTTCAAGGCAATAGGTGCGGGGATTCTCTTTTTCCACATCCTCCAAAGGAATAAATTCGTAGAAAATACCATAGTCAATCATCAATAACATAGATGGGTCGGAGAAATCGTTTTGTGTCCCGAAATAGCCTTCCGATGCATTGTAGGTTTCGACATAATGCATTTTAGAAGAATGAATGACTTGCTTATATTGTTCACGGTAAGGGGTAAAAGCGACACCTCCGTGGAAGAATACTTCCAGATTGGGCCATACTTCTTCCAAGGTCTGCTTGCCTGTTTTTTCAAGAATACGTTTGATTAAGACCAGCATCCAGGAAGGAACACCCGAAAGATTGGTTACATCTACCGGTATGGTGCTGTTGGCAATAGCTTCAATTTTGGTTTCCCATTCGTCCATTAATGCTATTTGCTTGCTTGGCACACGTATCAGGTTGATCAGCGGACTTACATTCTGGATCAATATGGCTGAAAGGTCACCTACCAGACTATGGTTGGAGTTCAGGTTCGGACTATGGCTGCCTCCCAGAATCAGTCCTTTACCGGAAAAAAAACGGCTGTCGGGATTCATGCGGAAGTAGATTGCGGCCGCGTCTTTTCCTCCCCGGTAATGAATATCCTGCAAGGCCTCTTTGCTAACCGGAAGAAACTTGCTTTTATCGTTTGTGGTGCCCGAGGATTTTGCAAACCAGCGTATTTCTGAAGGCCACAATAGGTTTTGTTCGCCTGCACGGAGACGTTCCACATAGGGCTTTACTTCTTCGTAGGTTTGTATGGGGAGTCGGTTTTTAAAGTCTTCGTAATTGCGGATAGATTTATAATCATACTTCTTTCCCCATTCAGTATTTTCTGCCTGTTTTACGAGACGGGTCAATACCCGGTGCTGTATATCTCCGGCTTGTGTATCATAAAGATCTATGGCTTTTAAACGGGAATCAAATACTTTGCTTATAATCTTTGTAATATTCATTGCTCTTTAACATATAATGTTTAGTCGTGCAAAAATAGCCTTAATTATCTTTTTTTTCTATCTTTACGACGGAAATAATAGTTAAAAGTGAAGATATGTCATGCTTTTGCAGACAGATGGGTAACTTTTTTCTTTTAAATACGTAATATTCAATAAAAAAAGAGCAGCAATGAAGATCGGAATTCTTACATCCGGAGGAGATTGCCCCGGCATAAACGCTACGATTCGCGGGGTGTGTAAAACGGCCATTAATCATTATGGAATGGAAGTTGTGGGGATTCACAGTGGTTTTCAGGGATTGCTGACGAAAGAGGTAGAATCGTTTACTGAAAAATCCTTGTCCGGATTGTTAAACCTGGGTGGTACTATGTTGGGAACTTCACGTGAGAAGCCGTTCCGTAAGCAAGGTATTATTTCGGATGTGGATAAACCGGCGCTGATACAACGTAATATTGCTGAATTGGGACTTGATTGCGTGGTGTGTATCGGTGGAAATGGTACGCAAAAGACTGCCGCAAAATTTGCAGCGATGGGAATTAATATCGTTTCTGTTCCTAAGACGATTGATAATGATATCTGGGGTACGGATATCTCTTTCGGATTCGATTCGGCAGTGAGCATTGCTACAGATGCTATCGACCGGCTTCACTCTACGGCAAGCTCTCACAAGCGGGTGATGGTAATCGAAGTGATGGGGCATAAAGCAGGATGGATTGCTCTATACTCGGGTATGGCAGGAGGAGGAGATGTAATCCTGGTTCCGGAGATACCTTATAATATAAAAAATATAGGGGATACAATTTTAAATCGTTTAAAAAAGGGGAAACCTTATTCGATTGTGGTCGTTGCGGAAGGTATCCAAACTGATGGGCGTAAGCGTGCTGCCGAATACATCGCCCAGGAAATTGAATATGAGACAGGTATTGAGACGCGTGAAACGGTGCTTGGCTATATTCAGCGCGGTGGCTCACCTACACCTTTCGACCGTAACTTATCTACCCGAATGGGAGGGCATGCGACGGAGCTGATTGCTAATGGGCAGTTTGGACGTATGATTGCATTGAAAGGTGATGAAATATCTTCCGTTGCATTAGAAGAAGTAGCCGGAAAGTTGAAATTAGTGACTGAAGAACATGACCTTGTGGTACAAGGGCGCAGGATGGGAATATGCTTCGGATAATAATCCGAGGTGTTTAGATTATATACTGATATTTTCAGTTGATGTTATTTTATCAACTTGCGGAGATTCCTCTGTCTGGTTTATTTCAGGATCGTCGGGTGTATCTTCTGTGGAGATATTATTCTGTACTTTGGCTTCTTGTACACCTGCCATGAACTCAGGATCCCCTTTGATTTTTTTGAGGGCCATCTGTGCGGCATTCTGTTGTGATTCCTTTTTGGAGTATCCTGTACCGGATCCTCCGAGTATGCCTTCAATCCGGACTTCTGTCTGAAACACGGGATTATTCTCTTTGTCAAGGAACTGTTCTATTAATTCGAAAGAAACTTCCATCTTGTTTTTCTGGCTCCATTCGATCAGTTTAGACTTGAAGTTCACCTCTTTGCGTGAGAGTTTGTCCAGATCTATATAGGGCTCGATGATTTTCTTCTGCATAAACTGTTTGCAACATTCATATCCCCGGTCAAGATAAATGGCTCCAATAAAAGCTTCGAACGCATTCCCATACATATAGCTGTTGTGGGAAGAAGAACGTGTAGAATATTTGATAAGTTTGTCCAGGCCTATTTCGACTGCCAGTTTATTTAATGTTTCACGCTGAACTATTTTAGAACGGGTGTTTGTCAGGAATCCCTCTCTTTTACCTTCGAAATGTTGATAGACAATATCCCCTACGATGGCGTCAAGAATGGCGTCACCAAGGAATTCCAGGCGTTCGTTGTTCAACGGACGTCCTTTCTCCGAACGTACAGCTGTCGATTTATGCAGGAGAGCCTGCTCGTATAGCCGGATGTTGCGTGGATAGAATCCAAGTATGCGATAAAAACAAAAATAAGACTCTCTATCCTTACAGAACAGGAGCCTTATCTTATCTATTTTATTACGTAACACGACTTTATTCAGCGTATTTCTTGAAGATTACACAAGCATTGTGACCACCAAATCCGAATGTATTCGAAAGGGCAACGTTAACTTCACGTTTCTGTGCTTTGTTGAACGTGAAATTAAGGTTATAGTCGATGTTCTCGTCGTTATCACCTTCGGCATGATTGATAGTCGGAGGAACGATGCCGTTCTTGATGGCAAGGATACTTGCAATAGACTCTACCGCACCGGCAGCACCCAACAAGTGACCTGTCATTGATTTGGTTGAACTGATATTCAACTCAAAAGCATGTTCGCCAAATACTTCCTTGATTGCTTTGGCTTCCGATATATCACCCACCGGAGTGGATGTACCGTGAACGTTGATGTAATCCACTTCTTTAGGATCCATTTCTGCATCTTCCAGGGCATTCATCATCACCAGTTTTGCACCAAGTCCTTCCGGATGAGATGCTGTCAGGTGGTGAGCGTCAGCAGACATACCTACACCGGCTACTTCTGCATATATTTTTGCGCCACGGGCTTTTGCATGTTCAAGTTCTTCAAGAATCAGACATCCTCCACCTTCACCCATTACAAAACCGTCGCGGCTCGCGCTGAACGGACGAGATGCTGATTGTGGTTCGTCGTTACGAGTTGACAATGCATGCATAGCGTTGAAACCTCCTACACCGGCTGCTGCGATAGCGGCTTCCGAACCACCGGATACAATCACGTTTGCCTTACCCAGACGGATCAGGTTGAATGCATCGGCGATGGCGTTAGTAGAAGTTGCACATGCAGAACAAGTTGCGTAGTTCGGGCCGTGGAAACCATACATAATAGAAATCTGTCCGGCAGCAATATCTGAAATCATCTTAGGGATGAAGAACGGATTATACTTAGGACCGTTTTCTTTGTGGAGGGCATAATTGCTTGTTTCCTCCTCAAATGTACGTATACCACCGATACCGGCACCAAAAATAACGCCGATTCTGTTTAAATCCTCATTTTCGATATCAAGACCCGAGTCTGCAACCGCTTCTTTGGCAACGGCAACGGCATACTGTGTGTACAAGTCCATTTTACGTGCCTCTTTGCGGTCGATATATTGAGTTACATCGAAGCCTTTCACTTCACATGCAAATTGAGTCTTGAATTGCGATGCATCGAAATGAGTAATAGGTCCTGCTCCACTAACCCCGTTCACGAGGTTTTCCCAAAATTCCGGGACGGTATTGCCAACAGGAGTAATGGCGCCCAGACCTGTTACTACAACTCTCTTTAATTCCATACTGATGAAATCGAATTACTTAGCGTGTTCTTCGATGTAAGCTACAGCATCCTGTACTGTGCCAATCTTTTCAGCTTGGTCATCAGGAATAGAGATACCGAATTCTTTTTCGAATTCCATGATAAGTTCTACAGTGTCAAGAGAATCAGCTCCCAGGTCGTTAGTGAAGCTTGCTGTTTCTGTAACTTCTGATTCTTCTACGCCCAATTTATCGACGATAATCGCTTTCACTCTTGATGCAATTTCAGACATAACTTTAAGTTTTTAATTAATAATTAGTTTTATTTCTTTAAATTTGCGGTGCAAAGGAATAAATATTTATCGTCCTGCGCAAATTTTTGATTAAATAAATGCAATCTTTTGCACATTTTTCACTGTTTTGTGCACTAAAAGGTCTGATTATGGAGAAAAACATCGCTATTTTTGCTTCCGGCTCTGGTACAAATGCTGAAAACATTATCCGGTATTTCGAGGGAAATGATTCAGTCAGGGTAAAATTAGTTCTTTCTAACAGGAAGGACGCGTATGTTTTGGAGCGTGCACATCGTTTAGGAGTGCTCTGTAGGGCTTTTCCGAAGTCTGATTGGGAAATAGCGGAATCCATCTTGGATTTGCTGCGTGAACATCAGATTGACCTGATAGTGTTAGCCGGCTTCTTGTTGCGTATACCGGATGCACTTTTGCATGCTTATCCTAATAAAATTATAAATATTCATCCGGCTCTTTTACCTAAGTTTGGGGGAAAGGGGATGTATGGCGATCGGGTGCATGAGGCGGTGGTAATGGCAGGAGAGTCCGAAAGTGGTATTACTATACATTATATAGACGAGCATTACGATGAGGGAAGTATCATTTTTCAAGCTAAATGTTCAGTGCTTCCCGGAGATACCCCTGCGGAAGTGGCTAAAAAAGTTCATGCGTTGGAATATGAATGGTTTCCCAGGATCATAGAACAAACCGTAAATACCTTCTTGTAGAGCTGGTTTTCTGAGGAAATGTTTTATAGTATCGTATGAGGTTGTGTCGAAACTCTTTTCACCACAGCCTCATGTGATATTTAATATCCTCTTATTGAGGATCGGTATTATCAGGGTTAAATAGTAAATCAACTGATATTAATCTTATATGCTCCTTCTTCTCTCCTTAATGGGTAATCTCCCCGGAGTTGTTCAAATAGCTTCGGATGGGTCTTTAGTGCATCGCTGTCCCGTCGGGGATCGTAAATTTGCAGGGAGGCCGCTTCATAAGTTGTTGCGGAAATTATTTTGTTTTCCGGTTCCGGAGGAACAATCTGATAGCCGGCTTCAATCCGGAAGAACCGGCATAAGGCTTCAAGTGACATTCGGGTTGCGTTTGCTTTTCCGTCTGCGGAATATCCGGCGATGTGAGGAGTGCCTATAATTACTTTCTCTAATAATTTAAGATTGATATCCGGTTCATGTTCCCATACATCAATGACAGCATCGGACAAGGTACCTGACTGAAGAGCATCGAGCAGTGCCTCTGTTTCGATAACTTCACCGCGTGAGGTGTTCATGACTATTGTCCCCTTTTTCAGTGAACGGAAGAAGTGTTTGTCTGCCAAATGATAAGTTTTATATTTTCCCTCCTTATATAAAGGTACATGAAATGTGATTATGTCACACTCTTTGGCTATATTCTCTAAAGTAGTGAACATTGTGCTTTCTTCTTTTTCTGCTCTGGGAAGATCGTTCAGCATTACTCGCATTCCTAATTTTCGGGCTACATCAGCTACTTTGCTTCCTACATTTCCTACGCCTACGATGCCAATGGTCATTTGATGCAACTTCATTGCATGGGTTTGTTGTAAAATGAACAGGGCAGATTGGATATATTGTGCAACGGATGCCGAATTACATCCCGGGGCATTGGTCCATGTGATACCTGCTTCCCGGCAATAGGCTGTGTCGATATGATCGAATCCTATTGTAGCGGTTGCGATAAATTTTACTTTGCTTCCGGCAAGCAGTGAACGGTTACAATGCGTACGTGTGCGGATAATTAATGCATCGGCATCATGTATCAGTTCCGGGGTGAAATCTTTTCCCGGAGCATATACTACTTCATCGGCTATTTGCTCAATAGCCTCTTTGATGTAAGGTATTTTGTTGTCTACAATAACTTTCATGATTGATCAGGGGTTTGCATGCAAAGGTAGGAAATAAAAAGCAGGAAAGATTGGCTATATGGAAAATATTGCATAGATTTGCCCGGTAATGCGCATTACGATAAGTTTGAACTTAGACAATTTATATCAATAATGAAGTGTATCCACATTATTACTCCGGTAAAAGATTCTATTGAGTTGACGTTGCAAACAGCTGAGGCTATTTTAAAATCAGATTTCACCGTTCCTTTTCATTATACTATTTATAATGATTTCAGCACCGATGAAAACACGAAACGACTGAAAGAAGCATCCCTGGCGATGGGATTTGAGTTAATTAATCTGTCCGAGATCACTTCTCATCCTTCTCCCAATTATTTGCTGGTGCTTCAGATGGCACAAGAAAAGGCTGTTGCCGCTGAAGCAGGCTTGCTGATCGTTGAATCTGATGTGATTGTGAAAAAACACACTTTGCAGGCTCTTTTTGATGGTGCGCAGTCCAGACAAAACTGTGGAATAGCTGCTGCTGTGACAGTAGATGAGAACGAGGTAATTAATTATCCCTATTTATATGCGAAAGGCAAAGAAAATCAGGTGTTTCCGGAAAAGAAACATCTTAGTTTCTGCTGTTCTTTGCTGACAACCGACTTTCTGCGTGCTTTTGATTTTCATTCTTTGAATCCGGAAAAGAACTGGTTTGATGTAACTATTTCCCATCAAGCACTTGAAAAAGGTTTTGTCAATTATCTGTTTACTACTTTGACTGTATGGCATCGCCCGCATAGTAGTCGTCCATGGAAACAGTTGAAGTATACGAATCCGCTTAAATATTACTGGTTGAAGTTCACTAAAGGATTGGATAAAATTTGATGGTATGGCAAAGCCGTTAGTATCTGTAGTTATTCCTGTATATAATATGGAGGAGTTTCTGGAGGAGACACTGGATTCTGTCCTGTCTTCTGATTATCCGAACTTTGAGGTGATTGTGATGGATGATGGTTCGAAAGACCGTTCTCTTGAAATTGCCGAAAGCTATAAGTCCCGGTATGAAAATGTAAGGGTTTACACACAAGTAAATAGTGGCGTTGCCACGGCTCGTAATCATGCTATTTCTAAAGCAGGTGGAGTATATATTTTGCCGGTCGATGCTGATAATCGTATTAGTAAAGAATTGATTCATTCTGCTGTAGATATACTGGAGTCGGATCCGGAAGTAAAAGTGGTCTGTCCACGTGCCGAGTTTTTCGGAGACCGTTCGGGCGAATGGGTATTACCACCTTTCTCGCTATCATTGCTTGCTCGTAAAAATATGATGGATACTTGTGCTGTTTACCGTAAGTCCGAATGGGAAAGAATTGGAGGATACTGTGCGGAGATCGTGGCTCGTGAAGATTGGGAATTTTGGATCTCAATGTTAAAGGATGGAGGAAAGGTTGTAAAGTTGCCGGAAATAGGTTTGTTTTATCGGGTGCGCGAACAGTCTAAACGTGTTACTGACCGTTTGCTAAAAAAGCATGTGATTGACGTTCTAAATAGACGACATCCTGATTTCTTTGAGCGGGAATTGGGAGGGCCGTTACGTTATCAGCGTTCCTGGTCAAGGTTAATCAATCGGATTTCCCGAATAATCCACCCTCGGAGAGTCTTCGTTGGAGATGATTTTCAGGACTTATCTTCTTTTGTACGTGTATTACCTGTGCATTTTGAGAATGGAGGAACGTTGATATATGAAGGAAGAAATAAATTGAAAGAGTTTGAAATACATGGTAGAAAGTTGATAGTGAAGTCATATCAGCTTCCTCACCTGATTAATCGAGTTGTTTATAATTCTTTTCGTGCCTCTAAAGCCCGCCGTTCTTATCAATACGCACAGATGCTGCGTAAAGCAGGTATTGGCTCTCCTGCTCCTGTTGGATTTTATTCTACGGGAACATGGTTGTTGTTTGGCCGTAGCTACTTTGTGAGCCTAAAGTCCGAATGTCCTTATACGTATCGTAATCTGTTAGAGGAGACTTTTACCGGTGACAAAGAAAAGGTGTTACGTGCTATAGCCCGTACCACAGCAGCTTTACACGAAAACGGTTTTCTACATAAAGATTACTCGGGAGGGAACATTCTTTTTAGGGAAACGGATAAAGGCATTGAAGTGGAAATCATTGATTTAAACCGCATGCGTTTTGGTAAAGTCGACATAGAAACCGGTTGTAAGAACTTTGAGCGCTTGCCCGGAACACATGAGATGTTTGTTATCTTGGCAGATGAATATGCCAAAGTGAGGGGATTCGATGCCGATAGATGTCTGGAACTGATTGAGAAGAGTCATTTATGACGCATTGATTGAGACAACCCTTTGCCTAAGATTATGGTGGGCAATATATACCAACGTCTGAAGTGGAAACATAATTTGATTATAATGATCCATTTATATATGATATAGAATAAAAAATTGGAATGCTTTTTATATACATATAATTTTGAAATAAACCTTTCTTTGTAAGCCAACGCATAAACTTTTGTAGATTCACCTTGGAGGTGTAAAAATCTATAGGTTGGTAAAACCGTTGACTGATAGTTGTGATAAGATAATCTTGTACAGATATCATACTCTTCATAATAGAGGAATATATTAGTATCAAAGCCTTTGATTTTGAAGAAGACTTCTGAAGGAAACATCATAAATGCTCCGTTGATCCATGAAGCATGTATAGGAAACTGGTATACTTTCTTTTTTCTTTTGGGGTAGCGGGCGGGACATAATCTTTCCGGGATGTCGTTTCCTAAAATCTCATATAGAATACCGATTGGATGATTGAATGAGGGTACTGCCTTCAGGTGTTTGTTGTATTGCTGTGGTGTAATGCATCCTGTTTGAGGATTTTCTTTCAGGTAGTTGCATAATGGGCTAATGCAGTCCTCTAATAGCTCAGTGTCATTGTTTAGAAAACAGAGGTATTTCCCTTGGGCTATGTTTGCGCCAACCATATTCCCTGCCCCGAAACCACTGTTTATTTTGTTGCGTATAATAGTAATTTCCTGACCGGAAAGATTTTCAGTAAGGTGTTGATAGTCTGTTTCCTGGCTGGCATTGTCGACAACTATTATTTCGTAAGTGCCATTAGGCAGGTATTTGTGTATACTGTTAATGCAGTTTAGGGTTAATCGGGAGGTATTATAATTCAGGATGATAATTGATACTTTCATAGTGGTATGGGGGTTATTTAATTATTATTGGGTTTATATATCTATCGAAATCCAGCTTTCCGGAAGTATGTGAGGTATCTTCTTGACGTTTGACCAGCGTGAAGGTGCGATAACAGTTTTATCCTTATAGGCATTTAGCCATGCTCCCCACCAACTGAAACTGCTGTTGGCTATTATATTATGACGACACAGGCTCATCAACATCATGTCCTGCCAACTGTCAGGGCCCCTATTCCAAGATATATATTGATGGGGTAAATGATGTATCTTCAAATGTGCTTTCGTCCATTCCACATCATCAGAAAAGATATGGAAGAATGCTTTCGGTTCTTTTTTTAATATGATTGAGATTGCCTTTTGATAGTATTCTTCTGTGCATATATTTCCATATTTTATTTTGTTTTTAGCTGATGTATAATCTCCTCTTCGGATATGAATTGATACGCTCGAACGTTGTTCTTTAATTATCTTTGCCCATTCTTTTGTTCTGAAATTGGCATTTTCTGTGTTGAAAGAAAAAATATCTCTTATGGTATCTGAAGATTCTTTGAAGAAGAGTTCAGATTGAAAGAATCCTTTGTAATATACTAATGGCCATCTCTTGTGTTGTGTGTATTTATGAATGGATAATTCTTCTTCGGATTTTTCTCGTATAATCGAAAAGAATGCATACACAATTACTCTTTTAAGCCATTTATGGGCAGATATTGTTTGGGGATGGACCGAAAACACATCTTCCAATTCATATCCGTTATGTAATTTATATTTCTTCATTTCAGACATATCTATCCGAAGCTCCGGAAATATTGTTTTCATTTGTATATAGAAGGCGTAAATGAACATTTGATTCCCTANTTGATATGTTTTTTTAAACGTACGTTTAAAAAACATCATATTTTAACCTGACATTTATTTTTATATGTTGTGAAATATGGATTATATTGTATGAGGTGTAAAAGGCTTATTAAAGGTTTGTTTAATCTTTATCTCCGGTTTTCTTAATAAAAAACTGTAATTAGTTTTTTCAAGTAGAAAATAAGTCTTATTTTTGTTTCATTAAACGTACGTTTAATGAAACAAAAATGAAGCTGAAAGACGTTTAGCTTAACTGCTTAATGATATGAATGATAGTCTTTTATATAAACTTTCCAGTGGCAAGCCTCCTAAGTTTATTTATTTTATAAGTAATACTTTGAAGATGCTTATTCCGAATGCTTTTTATCGGTATAAGTTGAAAAGTACATTGGCTCAATTACAGTATCGTTCGGATAAAGACTATATCGAAGAGAGAGTGAATTATTATAATAAGCTGTCTTCTCCTTCTTCTTTGCCGGAAAAGTCTTTTATAAAGAATGAATTTCGGTATTTGATCTTTTTAGGAACTCTTGCGGACAATAAAAAATCTCTTTTTCATACCGCATATTTTTTTGATACCAGGGAATATACCCGTTGGTTTAAACAATCTCTTCGGTGGGGATATTGCCCGGGCGATGTATATTTCACTCCGGAATTCCCGTCTATTGTGAAAAGCCGTTTACTGACCGATTCCAATGATAACTCTGTTGTTATGAAACTGGATAAGTTCAGGCATTTTATGTTTGTAAATGATACAATGCCTTTTTCTTCTAAAAAGGATATGGTTATCTTCAGAGGGAAAATACGACGAAGCCGTACCCGTAAATTATTTTTAGAGATGTATATGGACCATCCGATGTGTGACTGTGGAGTCGTTGGTAAGGATGAGGGAGTACCGGACGCATGGATGACTCCTAAAAAAACGATTCGTCAGCATTTGGATTATAAGTTCATAATGGCATTGGAGGGGAATGATGTTGCATCAAATCTGAAATGGGTAATGTCTTCTAACTCGATAGCAGTGATGCCGCGTCCCACTTGCGAAACTTGGTTTATGGAAGGAAAATTGATTCCTAACTATCATTATATTGAGATTAAACCCGATTTTACGGATTTGGAGGAACGGTTGAAGTATTACATCGAACATCCGGAAGAGGCTCAACAAATCATAGAGCATGCTCATGAATATGTGGCTCAGTTCAGAAATCCTCGTCGTGAAAAGTTAATATCGCTGTTGGTTCTGGATAAATATTTTCGGATGACAGGTCAAAATATTGAAGATTGATAAAACTCTATTCTCCTATGATACATATAGCATGTAATATTGACTCTAATTTTACGGTACACTGTGCAGTAACTTTGGTTTCACTGTTCGAAAATAACCGTGAATCTGAGTTTTGTATCCATATTGTGGCCTCTACACTGCCTTCTGAAGATAAGGAAGTACTAAAAACAATAGCAGGTCGTTATGGTAATGAAGTACGCTTTTACTTTCCTCCGGAAGACTTGTTGCATAATTTTTCTATCAAGAAGTTTGGTAAGCGCATTTCTATGGCTACTTATTACCGTTGTATGTTCTCAGCCATTTTACCGGAAGAGGTGGATAAAGTGCTTTATCTGGATTGTGATATTGTTATTCTTGGAGATATATCAGAGTATTGGAATACAGATATGAGTAATTATTCGGTTGCTTGTGTCGAAGATATCGGCAGTAATGAAGATGAACGTTATGATATCTTGAAGTATGATAAGTCATTCTCTTATTTTAATGCGGGAGTACTACTTATCAATTTGCGCTATTGGCGTGAGCATAAAATAGATGAACAATGTGAACAGTATTTTTTACGATATCCCGAGCGTATCCGCTTTAATGACCAGGATCTTTTGAATGCTGTTCTGCATGAATCTAAACTTTTTGTTCCCTTAAAATGGAATATGCAGGATGGTTTCTACCGTTATGGGGTGGATAAAGGAGTGAAAGATAAGAAGCAATTGCATCAACAATTGCTCCATCCTGTTATCCTGCATTATACTAATAAAAAACCCTGGAATTATGATAGCATGCATCCTTTGAAAGGGGAATACTTTAAGTATCTGGATATGACTCCCTGGAAAGGCAAACGACCTTTATCTACTTTTAAAGCTCGTTTGTCTTGGTGGTTGAAGTTGCTTCCTTATGCAATGCGGTTCCGTAAGCCCAAGTATATGAAGCTGTAAATACATTGATCAAAGCATTTGCTATCTGTTGCGTCTTTTTTGTACAATTTTCCGGTATATAATCATTCCAATTGTATATAGTTTGAAATGATTATATATGCAGTATCGTCTGATCGCTTTTGATAATCCGATGTCTTTCAGACTGAGATAGTCATAATGGTGACAAATCTCCATTGTAGCCGCAATTATTTGGTCATTAAGGGGGGAAGGCCTCATGATGACAATATGATTGATTAAGTGGAATGCTTTTTTTAGTAGTTTTAATGGCTTTTCCGATACAGTTTGTTCCTGTTTGACAAATTGGTATTGATCATGCAGGATCTTAACTAACTGGAATTCTTCAATTGGATTGAAAGTTGTGTTTGTGAGGCTGTCGGTGCGAATTCTATAGTGATACTTAGGCGCTTGTATCAATACTGTTTTGTTAGCTCTATGAAATATCTTGTAACTGAGGGCTGCATCTTCGAAAAATTTTCCCATGGGAAAGCGGAGATTGTTGAATAATTCCCGTTTATATAACTTTTCCCAAACATAGTTTCGTATAATCTTATCCTTAATAAGAGCCATCATGGCATCTTTGTGATTAAATGTAATTATCTCTTTAGACTCAAATGCAGCTTTGATCTTTGTTCCATATTCTATATAGTGCGCACAGGCAGATATGTCTGCTTGGTACTTACTTAGAAGATTATAAAGTGTTTCGTACATATCATTTTCAATCCAATCATCACTATCCACGAAACCTATTAAATCACCGGATGCAATATCAAGGCCTGCATTACGAGCATCGCTTTGTCCTCCGTTTTTTTTGTGTATGACTTTGATTCTTGTATCCAATTTAGCAAATTTATCACAAATAGCAGGGGATTCATCTGTCGAGCCGTCATCAACGATGATCACTTCTAAGTGGGTATATGTCTGGTCTAAGACCGATTGAATGCATTGGCTTAAAAAGGGGGCTACATTATATACCGGAATAATAATACTTATTAATGGAGACTCATCGATTTTTTTCATCATTAAGTAGTTTATTTAGTTAAGTCTAGGATCATTTTTACATATATGGATGCAAATATAGTATAATAGTAGTATATATGTGCTCTTTTAACCTAAAAAATGTAAATGCAATCCGTTTGTTGTCTTGGCTATACATACTTTTGTATATGATAAAGAGAAGAATTTTATTTTTTCATGGTGAGTTTCCTGCTGGAGGAGCTGAAAGAGTTACAATGGATATTGCCGATTTTGTAGCTCAATATGGCTATGAAACATATGTTATTACACATCAGATTAACAGTGGAAGTTATTCCAATATTAAGGTTATTGAGTTTCAAGGTGGAGGCGATGTTGACAGTCAGGAGAATGCTGACTTTATCATACATACTCTCAACTCGTTGAAAATTGATATCTTCATTCTGCCTATTTGTCTTTTAAGCAGATTGGATTTTATTAAAAGTAAAGTTGATAGTAAATTGATCTTTGCTTGTCACAGCACTCCTTTCTGGGAAATAACAGCCCGTCTACATAGGAGAAGGGGTAGAGCGCGTGGTTCTTTCTTTAAAATGTTGGAATGGGGGTTATTAACTTATCCAAAGATAGTATGGTTAAAGAAATATGACTCTTTTTTTATTAATCAATATAAGTTTGTTTATGATCAAGTTGATGCTTTTACTGTTTTGTGTGAGGAATATAAACAAATACTGCTTAATAAAATGGGAGTATCACTTGATGAGCAGAAAGTACATGTTATATATAATTCTGAGAGACAATGTCCGAATGTTAATTTGAATAAGAAAAAGCAGATTCTCTTTGTTGGGCGTATGAGTTATTATGATAAGCGGGTTGACCGTTTGTTGGATATTTGGGGAATGATATATAAAAAAGTACCGGATTGGGAATTGATTTTAGTAGGAGGTGGAAAAGAACTTCCTCTACTTCAAGCTAAAAGTCAAAAGATGAAACTTCAACGAATACGTTTTGCGGGACATAGCGATCATGTCGATGATTTCTATCGTGATGCTTCCGTATTATGTTTGACTTCAGCTTTTGAGGGATGGCCACTATGTTTGACGGAGGCTCAGGCGAATGGTGTCGTAC
This sequence comes from Bacteroides sp. 11BF, assembly GCF_019633765.1. Classification (NCBI taxonomy): domain Bacteria; kingdom Pseudomonadati; phylum Bacteroidota; class Bacteroidia; order Bacteroidales; family Bacteroidaceae; genus Bacteroides; species Bacteroides sp. 11BF. Next base: position 187,233 of record NZ_JAFKPJ010000010.1, on the reverse strand, counting down.
CTGTAGCTTTTGATTGTGTAGCTGGGATACGCCAGATTTTGTCGCCTTCAGGAGTTAATGGGTGCCTTGTACCTTCTTTTAGTTTACATAAATATGCTGAGATGTTATTGTCTCTGTTGATGGATTCGGAAAAGTTACAAAAGATGCGGAATAACGTGATTTTGAAGTCAAAAGAGTACTCTCCTGAAATTGTCGGACAAAAATGGCTCGGTTTGTTCGAATCATTGTTATAATCTCTTTTGTATGAATACCTTTTTAGGAGAATATAAGTTTAAACTTTTCTCTTCTTGGGAATCAGTTTGCGATAAAGTGTCATTCCTATTTTATATATTCTGAAATGATGATAAATAAAATATCGTTTGATGGTTCTTGACACTCCGATATCTTGTGGTTTTAGATAATCATATTGGTGCATAATCTCTAATGTTTTGTCAATGACCTCATTGTTGAGTGTTGAGGAGGGTAGTATAATCGTGTGATTGATTAAGTGGATGCTTTTCTTTATAATCATTACAGGTTTGTCATTGATTAGTTGACGTTTTTTCATGAATTGATATTGTTCGTGTATGGCTTGCACATATTGTATTCCTTTGAGAGGGCTGAACGAAGAATTAGTAGTGCTTCCCCAACGAATTCTGTAGTGATATTTAGGTTTGTATTTTAATACAGTTTTGTTGGATCTATCAAATATCTTATAACTTAGGGATATGTCCTCAAAAACTTGTCCAATAGGGAAATATAATCCGGTAAATAGGTCACGTTTATATAATTTTTCTACGACATAATTTTTTATAATCTTATCTTCAAACAATGTTTTCATAACATCTGCATGGTTGAAAGTCATTATTTCCTCTTGCGATCTGTAGACAGTTGGTCTGCCATCCTCATATTCCAGATAATGTGTGCAGGCAGATATATCTGCTCCGTATTGACTGATTAGATTATAAAGTGTCTCATACATATCGTTATCAATCCAATCATCACTATCCACAAAACCAATATATTCTCCGGATGCTGTGTCTAAACCGATATTTCGGGCGTCACTTAACCCACCATTTTTTTTGTGTATCACTTTCACACGAGCGTCTAAGGCTGCAAAATGGTCACAAATAGCAGGTGAATGGTCTGTGGAACCATCATCTACAACAATAATCTCCAGGTTAGTATATGTCTGATCCAAAATTGATTGCAGGCATTGATGTAGATATGCCTCTACATTGTATACAGGCACAATAATGCTGATAAGGGGGAGTGTTCCCGATTTTTCCATTTTTATTTAGGTTTAGTAATATGCTATTGTCTTTGTACGTTGCAAAGATAACACTTTGTTTTTGTTTTTCTGAATATATATTTGATAGCTTTATGGGATGCGTGGTTGTTTTTGCAGTATAAAAAGAGAGCATCTGCTTAATTCGCCACTGACTTTCTACTCTCTGAATAGTAACTTGCTGAATATTTTCTGTTATCTTTGCAACTTAATCATTTAATAGTAAGTAATGAAGGAATTTTTTCAACTTATGCGGCGTTTTGTACCGCCTTACAAGAAGTATGTAATATGGGCGTTGATACTGAATTTATTCTCGGCCATTCTGAATATATTTTCTTTTTCTTTGATAGCCCCCATTCTACAGATATTATTTAAGGTTGATAAAGATGTATATGAGTTTATCCCATGGGATACTGCTTCAATTAGTACAAAGGACCTTCTGATAAATAATTTCTATTATTATGTTTCAGATATGATCCAGATCAATGGCGCTTCTTTTACTCTGATGTTGTTAGGACTCTTTTTAGTGGTAATGACTTTCTTTAAAACATTCTGCTATTTCGCTTCGTCAGCCGTGATGATTCCTTTGCGTACCGGTGTGGTACGGGATATTCGAGTGATGGTCTATGATAAAGTGATTCGTTTGCCACTTGGATTCTTCTCGGAGGAGCGAAAAGGAGATATCATAGCCCGTATGAGCGGGGATGTGGGAGAAATAGAGAACTCGGTTACCAGTTCATTGGATATGTTGGTAAAGAATCCGATCTTGATAATCGCTTATTTTACTACGCTGCTTGTAATCAGTTGGCAACTAACCCTTTTCACTTTATTGGTTGTACCATTGATGGGGTGGGTGATGGGTACGGTAGGCAAAAAACTTAAACGTCAATCCCTTGAAGCTCAGGCAAAGTGGAGCGATACGATGTCGCAACTGGAAGAAACATTAGGAGGACTTCGTATCATTAAGGCTTTCATTGCTGAAAATAAGATGATGAATCGTTTCCTGAAATGCAGTAACGAGTTTCGGGAGGCAACCAATAAAGTGGCGACCCGTCAGGCATTAGCCCATCCGATGAGTGAGTTTTTAGGTACGACCATGATTGTAATTGTGCTTTGGTTTGGCGGTTCACTGATTTTGAGCAGTCATTCTTCTATTGATGCTTCTACTTTTATGGTATATCTGACCATCCTTTATAGCGTAATCAATCCTTTGAAGGAATTTTCAAAAGCCGGGTATAATATTCCTAAAGGTTTGGCTTCGATGGAGCGTGTGGATAAGATTCTGAAAGCGGAAAATAAGATTGTGGAGATTCCTGATCCGAAGCCGCTGAATGGGTTAAAAGAGAAAGTAGAATTTAGGGATATTTCTTTCAGCTATGATGGAAAGAAAGAAGTGCTTCAACATATTAACCTCACTGTACCTAAAGGTAAGACCGTTGCTTTGGTTGGACAGTCCGGCTCAGGGAAATCTACATTGGTAGATTTGTTGCCCCGTTATCACGATGTACAGGAAGGAGCGATTACTATTGACGGAGTCAGCATTAAAGACGTTCGCATCTCCGACTTGCGCAGCCTGATCGGGAATGTCAATCAGGAAGCCATCTTGTTTAACGATACTTTCTTTAATAATATAGCTTTTGGTGTAGAAAATGCTACGATGGAGCAAGTGATTGAGGCTGCCAAGATTGCCAATGCTCACGATTTTATCATGGAGAAAGAAGACGGCTATCATACGAATATAGGTGACCGGGGCAGTAAACTTTCCGGAGGCCAGCGTCAGCGTATCAGTATAGCACGGGCTATCTTGAAGAATCCTCCGATTTTGATTCTTGACGAGGCTACTTCTGCTTTAGACACTGAGTCGGAACGGTTGGTGCAGGAGGCATTGGAGCGTTTAATGAAAACACGTACCACCATTGCTATTGCCCACCGTCTCTCTACCATCAAGAACGCAGATGAAATATGTGTACTATATGAAGGAGAAATAGTAGAACGTGGAAAACACGAAGAATTATTGGCTAAGAACGGTTATTATAAACGACTGAATGACATGCAGTCGCTGTAGGCATGGCAGAGAGATAGTGAACTCCCTCACTTTTTAATAATAACTTTTTTGCTAAGGCGGGTAGGGCAAGGTGGATTTGCCCTACCGGGGTTATAGCTAATTCGATATCAGAAGAAAGAATCTTTGAGGCGGTTGAACGTTATCATGTTTGAAAGAAATTTTTTCGGTAGTATTCCTTTCGGGATTTATTTGTTATTGGGGGTGATACGATACAATCCTTATTTCCTTCCGAAGTCTGCCGGGATTTCTCCCCATTGCTTGGTTTCCCACTTCAATATTGGGGTGGAATATTTATTTTCTTTAAGCCATTTTTCTGCACGTTCTATCAATCCGAACAATTTTTCTGTTTCAGCGGTCCGGGGAAGTTTTGTCTTGCATTTTTTTTGTTTTACCCAGCTGATTGCATTTGCGCTATCGCTATAGATAGGCATGTCGAATCCTTTCTGTTTCAGTAAAGCGAGTCCATGTACCAATGCCAGAAATTCGCCAATATTGTTAGTCCCCTTCATCGGGCCGAAATGAAAAATCTCTTGTCGGCTTGCGACGTGAACGCCACGGTACTCCATAGGTCCCGGATTACCACTGCATGCTGCGTCTACTGCAAGGCTGTTTTCAATGACCGCTGCCGGGAGTGTGTCTGGGGGGGTAGGGGAATCAGCTGTTTTCTTCTTAGCATTCTTGCCGATATAAGCATAAGGTGATGAAGCGAAAGCACGTTCTGCTTCCTCCCGGTTATCGAAAGATTTATATTTGGCACTATCATATCCTTTCACCTGCAGCTGACATTCGGTCCAGGATGTATAAATGCCGGGAGTTACTCCATCCCATACAACGTAATATTTTTGTTTGGCCATACTTGGTGTTTTCAGCTTATTGGGCAGTAAAGGTACGAATATATTCTATTACCGAACAACTTTCGTTTATAGGTTGTTTTAATTTCAAAGAACCAATGTAAAAAAGAAAGGAGTATTTTTATGAAAAAATCCTTCGAAGAGGCCCTCAAACATAGAAGGACCTATTATTCGATAACAAATCAGTCTCCGGTTTCTGATGAGGAGATAGAGCGGATTGTCAATCTTGCTGTAACCCATGTGCCCTCTGCATTTAACTCTCAGTCCACTCGTGTAGTGCTGTTGTTGGGTGAGAATCACAAGAAACTATGGCATATTGTAAAAGAAACATTGCGAAAGATTGTTCCACCGGAAGTTTTTAAAACGACTGAAGCTAAAATTGATAATTCTTTTGCCAGTGGTTATGGAACTGTTTTATTCTTTGAAGACCAGTCGGTTGTGAAGGGACTCCAGAATGCTTTCAGTAGTTATAAAGATAATTTTCCGGGGTGGTCGTTGCAAACGTCTGCGATGCATCAGTTGGCGGTTTGGACAATGTTGGAAGATGCCGGTTTCGGAGCTTCCCTGCAACATTATAATCCACTAATTGACGAAGAAGTGCGTCATACCTGGCACCTACCGGAAGAGTGGCACTTGATTGCCGAAATGCCGTTTGGACTTCCTGTGCAAGGACCGGGTGATAAGGATTTTAAAGATCTGGATTCCAGAGTGAAGGTCTTTAAATAAGGTATATTCATTTAAAGAGGCCCGGAGTTGGTTGATCCCTGGTGGGGCTTAGGGACTTTTAATATTTCTGTGTTTGCTTCTTTGTGAAATTGATAGCCGTAGAGAGGTCATCAAGAGGATAAAGAACAAATTGTATGATAGGATTTCATCCGATTCAAAGTGCTAAAGTATTGGAAGAAAACCTGCTTAAGAAAGCAATTAAGGTTCATCTTAGGCGCTAAGATGTGTATCTCAGCACTCAAGATATACATCTTGGCAGCCAAGATGTATATCTTAGCGGCTAAGATGGAGAAAATGAAATGAAGGGGCATAAACAGGAAAGATACTAAGGAACATAAAATGATATAATAGACAAATATAGATAAAAAATACTGATATGCTATTGGATATCAGTAGTGCATCCGAAGTTTTACCTAAGAAACAGAAGGTGAAAGATGGAAGATCAAACTGAGCTTTTTGTATGGGAGATGCTTGAATTCAAGTTATAAATGCGACCCCTCTCTTCAATTTATCATTCGCATTCATAACTTGAATTCAGAGCATTATAATTAAAATGACGAGTATTCCTTTTTATAGTCAGTTTTCATAATTTTCGAAAACCTTCTTACAATCTCTGGATAGGCATATATTATATTGTGCAATTCGGATGGGTCATTATTTAAATCATATAGTTCTGCACCTTGTCCGTTATAATGAGGAATGTATTTCCATTTCCCCATTCGTAAAGCTACCTGCCCGGCATTATTTTGTGTCATAATATATGGGCGATAGATAGGTGCTTCTTTAGAAAGAAACAATTTGGATCCGTCACGGCTGTCATTTTTTTCTGAGTCTGGTAAAGTGCTTCCAATCAGTGAGGGTAAAGTGGAGAGTAAGTCTAAGTATACAAAGGGCTGCTCTTGAATAAATGGAGATTTCATCACTGCAGGCCATGAAAATATAAATGGAACTTTAGTTCCTCCTTCATGTAGAGAATACTTTTCACCACGTAGATTTCCATAAGGATTGTGTCCGTTTATATTCTCCAAAGCTCCGTCTTGATACCCTTCCTTTATCATAGGGGCATTATCGCTCGATATAATTAAGATAGTATTTTCGTAAAGTCCCTCCTTTTTTAAGATTTCTACTAATCGACCTATCAAATCATCAAATTCTTCTATAACATCGCCATACACACCTGCTTGAGATTTTCCTTTGAAGGCTTTGGAAGGGACTCGTGGTTCATGGGCATTGTGTGGAGCATAATACAAAAAGAATGGCGCGTCTTTTTGAGAATGGATAAATTCTTTCACTTTATCAAATAAATGGTCAGCCATTTTATCATCTTTCCATAATGCTTTTTTGCCACCTTTCATCCAACCGATACGACTGATACCATTTATAATGGTACCATCATGTCCCAAATGATAAGGCATGGATAGTAATTCGGGATGTTCAGCTCCTGTAGGGTATTTTCCTATTTTCTTTCTATATGAAACTTCTATGGGATCTTTAGTATCAAGCCCATCTACTCGTTCATTCTCAATAAATAAGCATGGTACTCTATCATTCGTAGCGGGAAAATAATAACAATAGTCAAATCCGATCTCATGAGGTCCCATAGAAATTTCTTCGTTAAAATTTACAGGATTGTTTTTACTGCCTAACCCTAAATGCCATTTCCCTACTAAACCTGTAGAATAACCTAACTTCTGTAACATTTTGGGTAAGGTGTTTTTAGCCGTATCTATGGAAAGGGGAGCATCAGCTGGTAAAATTCCTACATTTTTTCTCCATGCGTATTCTCCTGTCAGTAGGGCATATCGAGAAGGAGAAGAGGTGGAGGCCGGGGCATAAGCATTTGTGAATCTCACACCTTGGGCGGCTAAAGTGTCTATTGAAGGAGTTTTTATTTTTTCTGCACCATAGCAACCTATATCCGTATAACCAAGGTCATCTGCTAAAATACAAATTATATTGGGGCGTTGTTGAGAAAAAGTGTTCATGATACAACAACTTGCTCCAAGCATAAGAAATAAAGGTTTCATAAGTTATTTTTTTATTATAATAATGTATTATTGAATTTTTTGATAGAGAATATAAGTATGATTATTACTATGTTTTCATCTCCATTGTTCTCATAATATTAATTGTACTTACATTCTCTATTGTAATAAGTGAATTTTTACTCGATCAGCCTACTCACGTAAATTCGGATTTAAATTCTGTTCAGATAATGGTATAGGCCAAGTATAATCTTGTGGAATGCGGAAGTCTCGACGTCCCACATACCAGCGACAATTACCAGTAGGATCTACTTGTTTGGTAGCTTTATCATACTTTTTTGATTCAGGATAAGGAGCCCCCCAAATTGTGCCGACTAAGGCTTTATCAGCTATCTGCCAACGCATCACATCCCAGTAACGAATACCTTCAAATGCCAATTCCACACGGCGTTCGTTGCGTACCCTTTCGCGAAGTGTTGTAGGATTGGTATCAGTAATTTTAGGCATATTCACGTCAGTGCGCCCGCGTACTTTGTTGATAGTCGCATCCAAAATTTCTTGGGTGATGGGTTGACCGCTTTCAATCATACACTCCAAATAGCTCAATAATACTTCCGCATAGCGAACGATTGGGGTCACAGCACTGTAGCTGGTAATGTCAGTGATAGGTGCTTCGTTAAAATATTTTCTCCACATGAATCCGGTTTTACTTGTTTCTGACGAGTAGTCTAAACACTCTTTGGTCGCAGCATCATAGTCGGGGCTTATGCGGTATTCAGAGCCATTAAAGTTGGAACCGTTGTAGTAGATGGTGTAGTCTAAACGTGGATCACGGTTTTCGCCCAGATTTTTGTGATTGTAACGAGCATCGTCATAGCTGAACGCTGTACCATCATTGAACTCATATGCTTCGAACAGTCCTGCAGTAGGATTGGACAGGCTCCAACCACCATCTTTAGCTGAGAGACATTGCTGCGGCATGCCGCAACCAAAGTAATTTTCCAAGTATTCAATGTAGAAGATATTTTCTTTATTGGCCACACCTGTGGCAGGCCAGAATAGTTCAGAATATGTACTGTGGATGTCATTGTCACCATAATCCATAATTTCCTGATAAGCGGTAGCGGCACTATTCCAGTCTTGTTGCAACATGCAAGTACGTCCTAAGAAAGCTAGTGCAGCCTGTTTGCAGGCATGACCTGTTTGAGTAGAAGTGATGTCCTTGAACCGAGGTAAATCGACAGCTGCTTCTTTGAACTCGGTTGCACACCACTTTAGAATGTTGATTTGTGTCTCTTTAGTCACATTGTTGGCCTCTTCACCAGTCAGTACGGTAGTCACTAAAGGTACGTCTTTGAAATAACTGGTCAAGTAGTGATACTGGGTGGCACGTAAGAAACGGGCTTCAGCAATTTTTCTACGCGTAGTCTCTGTATCAGGACAATTTTTTATGCCTTTGAGGAATCGGTTACATTTGCCTATGCGCATATAGGCTGATTGCCAATATGACTTGATAAAAGCATTATTATTGGTTAGTCTACCATTTGAGATCTGGAAGAAGCCATTGGTCTCTCCTCGACGATCGAAAGCGTTATCCGACAAATGTTCCATAAACAGAAGTCCGTGATATGACCAAAAATCCGACACTCCATATTCTAAACCGTTTGTGATGCTTCCACGATATAGAGCGGTTAATGCCAGATCAGCATTTTTCTCATCGTTCCAAAAGTTCTCTTCAGCCAGGCTCGTTAGAGGAAATCTCTCCAAATCGCATGAAGAAAAAGCCAGGGCAGTCATCAATGTGATGACTGATAAGAATCTATTTTTTTTCATTGTATATTAGAATTTTACTGATAAACCAAATGTGTAAGTTGACATAGTAGGATAATAATTACCACCATTACTTGTGATTTCAGGATCCCATCCTTGTCGATAATTACTAAAAGTAAGAGGGTTATCTAATGACACGTAAAACCGCAAGTTCTCGGAACCGAATTTTTTAGATAGAGTTTTGTGTAATGTATAGCCCAATTGAACGTTACGTACCTTTACGAATGAAGCATCGAGTATCCAATAATCGGAAGTGAGTGTATTGTTACTGCCACCTTGTGAAATAGCTTCCAGACGCGGATATTTAGGGTATCGATTGTCCTGCTGTACGTTCCAGCAGTTTTCCATCTGCCATCTTTGGATATTTCCTTCTTGATAGAATGCATATCCTGCCCAACCTGAGAACATTCCGCTTACATCAGTTACTCCCTGAATCAGTACGCTGAAATCGAAATTTTTGTATTCTGCTCCTAAATTTAAACCAAAAGTATATTTAGGAATGCTTGTACCCAAATAAGTACGATCATCGGAAGTTACCTTGCCATCACCTGTAATGTCTACATAGCGAATGTCGCCGGCTTTTGAGCCTTTAGCGATAGATGACTGGTTGTACCATTCATCCACTTCTGCATCAGTCAGGAATACACCATCAGTTTTGTAACCATAGTACATGTTCATAGGATAGTTTATGAACAGGTCGCTACCGTTACCTACCATACCATTGGGTTGGGTGACATTACCCATACCCAATGTTAACACTTTATTTTTAATGATGGAGAAGTTGCCATTCAAATGATAGTGAAAATCGCCAATATGATTGCGATAGCCCAACTCAAACTCCCAACCTTTATTTTCTACGGCACCGGTATTAACTTGCGATACGTTCATACCGAAAATAGAAGAGTAACTGGCCGATGGCTTATAGAGTATATCAGAGGTCTTTCTGTGGAAGTAAGAAGCATTGAATGTTAATGAATTATTGAAGAAGGCTGTCTCTATACCAAAGTCATAAGTGCGTGTACGTTCCCATTTTAAGTTAGGGTCCACATAGGTTGTGACAGCAGCACCTTGGGTATAAACACCTCCAAACACATAGTTACTACCCAATGCATATACCGACTGATAAGGATAGTTACCAATGTTATTATTACCCAATACCCCATATGATGCTTTCAACTTCAAGTTGCTAAACCATGATGACAAGGATTCGTTCTCTTTCCAGAAGTGTTCCTCTGATATGCGCCATCCACCGGCCACTGAAGGGAAGAAACCAAACTTTGTGTCTGTAGGGAAGCGAGAAGATCCGTCGTAACGCATTGTAGTTTCAAATAGGTAGCGTTGATCGTAGTTGTAGGTTAACCGACCGAAAATTGATTGAATGGCCCAGTCGTATCCACCGCCACCGTTGGTTTGTCCGTCACCGCCGCCGGCATCCAAATAAGGTACATCATCTGAAGGGAAGTTAACGCGGTAGCCACTAAGAGTTCGCTGCCCTTCATCTTCCCAAGTGTAGCCAAACAATGCAGAAATATTATGCTTTTGAGCAATAGTAGTGGTATAGTCAGCTATGCCTTGGAAGGTTTTGTAGACTGTGCGATACATAGTCTGCTGCAAATTAGAGGGGCCAGTACTTTTGTCACCCGCTAATATTAAGTCAGCGCGATAAGCTTTTGTCTGGTTGAGTGTATAATTATACCCTCCGATAGCCTTCAATGTCAGTCCCTTGAGCGGTTTCCAGGTCAATTCCATATTTCCCTTGAACTTGTCATTATCTGCACGGTAAAACGATGCGCTGTTCATCCAAGCTACGGGAGTACCTGTTAGATTAGGTCCTAATCCTGGGTTTCCATTTTGTAGATAGCTGGGAGTCTTACCTGGATAGCGGACCGCATTAGTGATAATCCCTCCAGCGCCTCCTATATCGACAATACCTGGAGTAGAAGGTTCATGGTAATCGGAAATAACCCCTGATACGCGAATTCCCAAAGTAAAGTTTTTAGCTATTTCGGCATTCAGGTTAACACGAGCATTATATCGGTTATAGTAATTGTTTTCCATTAAACCATTTTGGCGGAGATAACCCATACTGGCCATGTACTTCACTTTGCCAGTACCACCGCTTACGCTCAATTCATGTTTGGTCTGTAGAGCATGACCACCTAACAGCTCTTCTAAATACATTTCATCGGCGTAATTATCAGGATCGCTTCCATCACGATACTTTTGAATCATTTCAGGGGTATAAGACTCTTTGCCAATAGCCATATTGTAATATTCGGCATATTCATAAGAGTGTGCCATATCGGGTAACTCGGTAGCTTGGTTCATACCGATAGAGGCATTGTAGATGATGATTGGCTTACCTTCTTTGCCATTCTTTGTGGTAACGAGAATCACACCGTTGGCAGCACGCGAACCATAGATGGCAGCAGAAGAGGCATCCTTCAGTACAGAGATATTCTCAATGTCGGCAGGGGTTAGGTCACTGAGTGAGCCGGGCATCCCATCTACCAAGACTAACGGGCTGGGGGTAGCTCCGAATGAACCTACACCACGCACTCGGATAGTACCACCATCATAACCAGGTTTACCGCTTGATTGAGTGATGGTTACTCCTGATAATTGCCCAGTAAGCATATTTGACACATCGGCTGTAGCTCGCGATTCCAGTTTCTTACTATCAACTGTGGCGATAGAACCAATCACATTCACTTTTTTTTGTGAACCGTAACCCACTACCACAACTTCAGACAAAAGCTTGGAATCTTCCGCAAGTACCACTTTCAAAGGCTTAGTGGGTACAGCAGCTACTTCTTTCGTCGCATAGCCAATATAGCTGATTATCAATATGGAATTCTCGGGTACAGATAGTGTAAAGTTACCATTTAGGTCGGTTATAACACCAATGGTGGTATTCTTTACCATCACACTTGCACCAATGATAGACTCGCCCTTGGCATCGACTACATTTCCCGTTACCTTTACAGCATGCTGCTGAGTGGTGAAGGTTGCGTTTGTTGCTGCTTTTACCTCGGAGAAAGGTGTGAAGCACACTGCACCTACAAGAAGCAGTGAGTGTAGCATTCTACAATAAATAAAATGTTTCTTCATACATGATAATAATTATTGAACCATCATTCTGATGATTTAAAGTTAATAATTTGAGAAAAGAATATAGGGTGCACCAAAATATATCGTTTAAGGGGGGTAAAATAATGTGGCTGATTCTTAATGTATAAATTATTGTTTATCTTTAATTGTTTTATCACTTGAATATATTTCTTTGTTGGAGCGAGATTGGTAGTTTGCATACACTTCATTAGACTGTAATGTAATTGGTGGACTTCCAGGCGGTTAGGCGGATTGCTGCTCAAGCTGGAATTGTATAGTAGGAGTTTATCAGAACTTGTATTGGTATCTAATACTAAAGTCAAGTTACGACTTTTATAAAAGTTATCAGTCATTTGGGAGCTTTTAAAATAGTGATTTGTCTTCATATCTTGTTTGCTTTCATTATAGTTTTTTTTATATATTTGTTTGATCTCTAATTAATATTGTTTTAGTTCTTTTTTATGAGGAAGCATAAGCTTCCTCATAAAAAAGAACTATGTCTCCTGAAAATAAGTCTGTGTACTCTATTTATTTACCTTATTATGATAATTCATTGATAATGCTTTGTTGCTTAGATCTGTCTTCTTCCCAATATAATATGGTAGTAATAAGTCTGGTTCCCCTCTTCCAGATCATCTTTTTAAGTGCTTAATTGGGGGGAGTGAAAAGACAAACATAATTTTTTGTGCTTTCCAAAGGAGCGTGGTATCCTATTGATGCTGATTTTATCAAAAATATGATAAAAGATGAACCATTCCAATAGGGTGATAATTTTTTGGGGGGCCAAAGACAAAAAGTCGTTGACAAGGAATTTTCGAACATATTTTCATAATATCATTTTTTTATATTGCAAAGTTATGAATATGAATTTAAAAAAAAATGCAGGTTCTAATTATATATATGTATTATATTACTATTTTTGTGGCATCAAAATCTATAAAACAAAAGATGTTTGACTTGCCATGTATAAAACTATGATTATGATGTAAAAATGAACTAAAAAATAAAAATGCTTATGGAAAAGGTCGCTGAAGGTTTTAAAGGAGAAAAGGCAATCGTAACTCCTTATAATATACGAAAGCTTCAAAGTGAAAATTCTATAACTCGAAGATTATTTGTAACTCACATAGGGTATTATCCCAATGCAGTTCACCATTTCAGAGAGAGAGAAAATGGATGCCCAGAGAATGTCTTAATATACTGTAAAGAAGGTTCTGGATGGATTGTATATAATGACGAGAAATATGTATTATACCCAAATCAAGCATTTATAATACCTGCAAATGAATATCATGTCTATGGTGCATCCGAGGCAACCCCTTGGAGTATCTATTGGCTACATTTCCGTGGGGAGGATGTTTCAATGTTTTCCTCAATTATAGGTACTTTAATTAGTCTTGAAGAATCAGATAAAAGCCGGCACGAAGATCGTTTTAGATTATTTGAAGAGATGTATCAGAATTTAGAAATGGGATATAGCCCTGCAAATTTAGAGTATATCAGTTTTTGCTTAATGTATTTTTTAGCCTCTTTTCAATATATTAATCAGTTCAGAGAAATAAAAAAAATAAAAGGGAATGATTTGATACAAGAGAGCATATCCTATATGAAAGAAAATATAGAGAATTCTGTTACTTTAGAGAACATAGCTCGGCATATTAACTATTCCGCTTCACATTTCAGTGCATTATTTTCTCAGAGAACATCTTTTGCTCCTATGGAATATTACAATTCTCTGAAGATACAGCGGGCCTGTTCATATCTGCAGTTTTCAGATTTAAAAATTAAAGAAATAGCATTTCGTTTGGGATACTATGATCAATTTCACTTCTCAAAAGCTTTTAAGAAAGAAATGGAACTGACCCCAAAGGAATATAGAAAGAAATACCAAGAAGTCAAACTAACGACGTTAAAATAGACCTTTATAAAGAAGTCGTTTGTAGAGTAGAAGTAAGTGTTCATAAGATTTATACTTGCATGCGAAAAGTTACCATCCGGGTTATTGGTTGTTCTATTAATAAATATCTATCTTTGCACCAAAATGCCGTTTGCTTATGATTCGTATATTTCTGACCGGCTATATGGGGGCCGGGAAAACTACGTTAGGAAAAGCTCTCGCACGAGAACTACATGTCCCATTTATCGATCTGGACTGGTATATTGAAGAACGTTTTCACAAGGCGGTCGGAGAATTATTTACCGAGCGGGGAGAGCCCGGCTTTAGAGAACTTGAAAAGAGCATGTTGCATGAGGTCGGTGAATTTGAAGATGTGGTAATCTCTACAGGGGGAGGAGCACCTTGCTTTTTCGACAACATGGAGTATATGAACCGGGTTGGTACTACTGTTTTTCTGAATGTAGATCCCAAAGTGCTGTTTCGCCGGTTACGGGTTGCCAAGCAGCAGCGCCCCATACTGCAAGGAAAGGAAGATGACGAACTGTTTGATTTTATAATACAGGCGCTTGAAAAACGTTCATCTTTTTATCGTCAGGCTAAATATATTTTCTGTGCTGACGAATTGGAGGATCGTAAGCAGATTGAAACTTCCGTGCAACAATTGCGCAAACTTCTGGATTTGCACATAGTAAGCTAAACTCTAAGAAAACTTATTTTCTGATTCGGCAATCATTCTTTTTCTTCTCTATTTTTTGTTCAGTCGACCAATATTACTATCTTGCAGTCGCTGTGAGGTTTTGTGCCTTCCGGTATCTTACAACCCAAATAAAACGATCAGACAATTATGGAAACTTTAAAAGAGAAATTCGAAGCCTTATCCCGTCAAGTCCGGGCATCCGGGAAACCTGCCGCCGCATGGTTCCCTCAGTTTACACCTGCTACATTGCTGAATGCCGAAAACTGGTGGGAAGCACTTGCTGTATGTGAGTACGCATTGGATACACAGGAAGATGAAACGCTTACAGCTGACTTTTTTGAGCTGATATTCAGTGCATACGATTGTAATGTAGAGGTGGATCTTAATGAAGAAGAGTATGCTTATTGGTGGGAGAAGGTGATAAGTATATGCGATCGTGTAGCTGTATTTAACGGTGCCGGTTGGTCGCAGAAAGGTGCGCAATATTCAGAAGCCCGTTATGGGACACGTGATCTCAGTCTCTTATTTCCTTATTATGAGAAGGCGGCAGCTATGGGAAGCCCGGAAGCTGAGGCAACCGTTGCCTATTGGCGTTATATGGGCTTCTATTGTGAACAGGATAAAGCGGAAGGAGAGCGCCGCTTTGAGGCTCTGTCTTCACCCGAGGCTGTGTTATGGGGAAAATACTACCGGGCCTATGCCGAACAACACACCGGTAGTAAAGAGAAAGCTTTGCTTATGCGGAAAGAACTGCTTGGTGAACTCCCTGAAGGACACCGTCTGCGTGCTCATGTTTATGCCGCTATGGGCGATGCACTGGACGTAGAAGAAGGAAATGTGGCCGAAGAGGCAGCATGCTATGAGAAGTCTCTTGAACTTGTTCCTAATTTATATTCTCTCAAGAATCTGGCTACGCTCTATTTCCGTTATCCGGAACTTGGTAAAAAGAAAGAGTTGGCGTTTGAGTTATGGGAGAAAGCCTGGCATGCCGGTGTATGGTCTGCAGCCAATTTCCTGGGGTATAATTATCAGGAAGAAGAGTGGCTTGATATGCCTAAAGCCATTGAATGGTTGGAGAAGGGAATGCTTTACTGCGAATCGTATTGCGCCTATGAATTAGCTCTGATTTACCTTTATAATGATGAGTATAAAAATGTAGAACGTGGTTTAATGTGCCTGCAGCGTTGCATTGACGATAATTATGTAGAGGCTTTTGAGACTCTTGCTAATATTTACTTTAACGGTGAATTGGTGGAAGAAGATATCCAACGTGCACGGCAGTTGCTGGAGAAAGCTATTGAATTGGGGTCCGGTAATGCGGCCTACCGTATCGGTTGGATGTATGAACGTGGATTACTTTCCGAAGATCCGGATTACCTGAAAGCCATGGAGTATTATGAGAAGGCGGCATCTATGAATAATGCTGACGGATACTCCCGGGCGGCTCTTTATCTGGCTAACGGATACGCCGGTGTTACGGATGCTGAGAAGTCAAAAGCCTATTATGAAAAGGCTGCGGGGTTAGGTTCATGCTTTGCATTGGTAGAGTTAGGATTCTTATATGAAAATGGAGATGTGGTAGAACAGAATTATGGGAAAGCTTTCGAATTGTTTCAGAAAGCCGCTGAGGAGGAGTACCCTTATGCAATGTATCGTGTAGGTCTTTATTTGGACAGAGGAATCATCGGTGAACCACAACCCGTAGAGGCATTCGCTTGGTATGAAAAGGCGGCCGGAAGGGGAGACGGAGATGCAATCTTTGCTCTCGGACGTTGCTATAAGAATGGGATCGGTACGGAAGAGAATCCGGATAAGGCTCTCGAATGGTTTGCTAAAGGGGCGGATAACAACGAACCGCGTTGCCTTACCGAGTTAGGACTGGCTTATGAATATGGCAGTGGGGTAGAAGAGAACCCGCATCAGGCAGTTGAATACATGACCAAAGCGGCCGAACAAGATTATGGCTACGCTCAGTTTAAGATGGGAGATTACTATTTCTTTGGTTATGGCGCTTGTCCGGAAGATAATAAACAGGCTGTGGAGTGGTATGAAAAGGCGGTCGCTAATGATATTCCCTTAGCTATGCTGCGCATGGGTGAGTATTATCTCTATGACTATGATAAACTGAATGAATCGGAGAAGGCTTTCAACTACTTTAAAAAAGCTGCTGAGGCAGAATGTTATAACGAAGGCCTGGGAATCTGCTACGAGATGGGAATCGGGGTGGAGGACAATGAAACCGAGGCGTTTAAATATTACACGTTAGCTGCGGACAGTGGAAATGTCATGAGTATGTACCGCACCGGACTGTGTTATTACAATGGGGTCGGTGTAAAACAGAATTATGCAGAAGCCTACCGTTGGTTTAATGATGCTGCCGGAAATGAGAATGTGGCTTCTTACTATTATTTAGGCAAAATGCTGATGTACGGTGAAGGTTGTGTGCCCGATGCGGAAACAGGTATTCAATGGCTGATGAAGGCTGCAGAGCATAACAGTGATAAAGCACAGTTCGAACTGGGTAATGCTTATCTGATGGGAAACGGAGTAGAGGAAAATGATGAGATTGCCATGGAGTGGTTTGAGAAGGCTGCTGAGAATGGAAATGAGAAAGCCTTGAAGATTACAGGAAGAAGACAACGCTAAAGTAAAATGGAAAAAGAAGGTAATAATCTGTTTCAGGTCAATCTAAAAGGGATGATTGCCCTGTTATCAGAACATATTTATAGTAACCCGAATACCTTTGCCAGGGAGTTGTTGCAGAATTGTGTAGATGCCATTACCGCACTTCATAATATCGACGAAAGTTATGCCGGGCGTATTGATGTTTTTCTGAAAGAGGACGGTTCGGTGGTCTTTCAGGACAATGGGATCGGCTTGAAAGAAGAGGAAGTCCATCGTTTCCTTACGGTTATTGGTGAAAGCTCGAAGAGAGATACCCCCGATGCAGACGATTTTATCGGTCGGTTCGGCATAGGCTTGCTGTCTTGTTTCGTGGTGACCAATGAAATTAGGGTAGAGAGCCGGTCGGCAATGGGAGGAAGCCCCGTCTGCTGGTGTGGAAAGGTGGATGGCACTTATCAGACCACTTTTCCCGAAGAAGAGTGGGCGATAGGTTCAAGGGTCGTGTTGTGCCCCAAAAGTGAGTGGACTCATTTGTTTGAGTATGAAGTGTTCAAGAAAATACTGATCAGTTATGGAGAGGTGTTGCCTTACCCGATTTATCTGCATCGTGGAGAGGAAGAAGAACTGGTTAATACCCCGTCACCGGTCTGGCTGAATCCGAAAGCTACCCGAAAAGAGTTATTGGACTATGGGACGAAGGTTTTTCAGTCGTCTGCTCTTGATGTCTTTCGTATCCGTACAGAGAGCGGGCGGGTAGAAGGCGTACTCTACGTATTGCCCTATCGTACACAATTTTCTGTACGTAACTCGCATAAGGTGTATTTGAAGCGGATGTTGTTGAGTGAAGATGATTGTAACCTTTTGCCCTCATGGGCATTCTTCATTCGATGTCTGGTAAATGCCGACGGGCTTCTTTCTACTGCGTCGCGCGAGTCGTTTGTCAGCAATGATTTATTGAAAGATGCCCGCAAAGAGATCGGGGTTGCCATTAAGGATTATCTTCGAGGATTGGTGCAGAACAATCGATCGGTGTTTGACAAAATACTGGATGTCCATCATTTCCATATTAAAGCCATAGCTTCGGAAGATAATGAACTGCTACGTTTGTTTATGGATTACTTGCCCTTTGAAACGAACAGGGGAATACGAAGTTTCGGGAGCATCCGTTCGGCGGGGAATACCATTGGCTATACACGTAATCTGGAAGACTTCAGGCAAGTACGGAGAATAGCCGGTGCACAAGGCCGGTTGGTGATCAATGCTGCCTATACATTTGATGAAACGCTGTTAAAGAAGTATGCCCGTCTTAATCAGGAACTGACTTTGGAGGAGATCTCACCCGCTCGTCTGTTGGAGCAGTTTGCTGAAGTGGAAGGTAACAAAGAACACCGGGCCTTTGAGGCAAAAGCCAGTGAGCTGTTGAAACGTTTTGGCTGTATCTGCCGCTTGAAACATTTTACACCGGTGGATACTCCGGTTATATTTGTGGCCGAAGAGAAAGAAGAGAACAGCAAAGTCGCCAATAATCCGTTGGCAGCAGTACTGGGTTCGGTAAATGCTAAAAAACGCTTACCGCCTACATTGACTTTCAATGCCGATAACGAGATGGTACAGACATTACTGCAAATTCAAGGAGACAATAAACTGTTTCAGCATGTAGTGTGTATTCTTTATGTACAATCGCTGTTACAAGGCAAATATCCTGTAAACAGTGAGGAAATGGAACTTTTCAATCACTCTCTTTCTGAACTGATGACTACTAAAATGAATGATTTTATAAACTTCCTCAATTAAACAAAAGTATGAAATACACACTTGAGATACAAAAGCTACTGTTGCAGGCACAAAATGATAACCTGCATCCCCGTGAGAAAGCCAATCTACTGAAAGAGGCTGTTCGCATTGCAGATGAGAATGAAGATATACAATGGGCTGTAGAGATGAGGCTGGACCTTATCTATGAATTGAATCTCCTCTCGGCAGATGCTGAAGAGATCGCGGTGTTCTCTAAAATCCTGGACAACTATGAAAACCATAAGGATTTGATTAATGAGGATGATATCTTATGGAAATACAAATGGATATGGTCTTGTACCTTTGATCTTCCCAGTATACCGATGGAGCAGGTGGAAGCGGTGGGTGAAGATTATAAAACCCGTATTTTGCGCAATGGTTATTCATTGCGTACATATTATCACCGGTTGTCTGTGGAATACACTAAAATGAGGGAATATACGAAAGCCAAAGATTACATAGATAAGATGCTGGCGGAAAAGATGGATGACCTGACTTGTGAAGCTTGTGAGCTGAACTTCATGTTGGATTATTATCTTGAAACTGGACAGTTTGAAGAGGCCTATAATCGTGCGCAACCTTTAATTTCCAAGCAAATTTCTTGTTACGAAGCCAATCTGAGAGCTTATCTGAAATTGGCATATTATGCTTATAAAGCCGGGAAGCCGGAGATAGCGGCGGATATGCGCGCACGGGCCGAAGAAGCTTTGGCGGGAAGAGAAAAAGATGAATATCTGCTTCTTTATCTTGGACTATTCATTGCCTATTATTTTATGACTGATCCGGACAGAGGCTGGGAGTATGTAGAACGTTGTATCCCATGGAGTCTGAATACTAATATGCAGAAAAGATATCGTTTCTCGTGTGATATGGTGGAGGCTCTAAACTACGAGCAGCGTGAAGAGGTCAGTCTGGCTTTACCGGAGGATTTTCCACTTTACCGGGTTGACGGAGTATATTCTGTGGCTGCGCTACGTAATTATTTTTATAGACAAGCGGATGAATTGGCAGGCTTGTATGATGCGCGTAACGGAAATAGCGGATATCAGGAACGATTATTTAATATCAATTTAATTGGCAACCTGTAGATTAATACGTATTTTTGCCGTCCAATTATTTATTAAAAACAACTGAATAACAGAAAAATGAGAAAGTGGCGTATTGAAGATTCTGAAGAACTTTACAACATCACAGGTTGGGGGACTTCATACTTTGGTATTAATGACAAAGGTCATGTTGTTGTTACACCGCGAAAAGATGGCGTAGCCGTCGATTTGAAAGAATTGGTCGACGAGTTGCAGTTGCGTGATGTGGCGGCTCCTATGCTGGTGCGTTTTCCGGATATTCTGGACAACCGTATTGAAAAGACTGCCTATTGTTTTAAACAGGCATCCGAAGAGTATGGATACAAAGCCCAGAATTTTATCATCTATCCGATTAAAGTGAATCAGATGCGCCCGGTTGTTGAAGAAATTATCAGCCATGGCAAGAAATTTAATTTGGGCCTTGAAGCCGGTTCCAAGCCCGAACTGCATGCAGTGATTGCTGTCAATACGGATTCTGACTCTCTTATTATCTGCAACGGCTATAAAGACGAAAGCTATATTGAGCTTGCTTTGCTGGCACAGAAGATGGGTAAACGTATCTTTCTGGTAGTTGAAAAGATGAATGAGTTGAAGCTGATTGCCCGCATGGCAAAGCAGCTGAATGTACAGCCTAATATTGGTATCCGTATCAAATTGGCTTCTTCAGGAAGCGGAAAGTGGGAAGAGTCAGGAGGAGATGCCAGTAAGTTCGGACTGACTTCCAGTGAGTTGCTTGAGGCACTTGATTTTCTGGAAAGCAAAGGCATGAAGGATTGTCTGAAACTGATACACTTCCATATCGGAAGTCAGGTGACAAAGATACGCCGTATCAAGACAGCATTGCGTGAAGCTTCTCAGTTCTATGTGCAGCTCCATGCGATGGGTTTCAAAGTGGAATTTGTTGATATTGGCGGTGGTCTTGGAGTTGATTATGACGGCACCCGTTCGTCAAGTAGTGAGAGTAGTGTCAATTACTCTATTCAGGAGTATGTCAACGACTCTATTTCCACGTTAGTGGATGCCAGTGACAAAAACGGTATTCCCCATCCCAATATTATCACTGAGAGTGGCAGGGCTCTGACTGCACACCACTCTGTCTTGATTTTTGAGGTACTTGAGACGGCTACTTTGCCGGAATGGGATGATGAAGAGGAGATTGCTCCGGATGCGCATGAACTGGTACAGGAACTTTATGGCATTTGGGATACATTGAATCAGAACAAGATGCTTGAAGCATGGCATGATGCCCAGCAGATACGTGAAGAGGCACTCGATCTGTTCAGCCATGGTATCGTAGACCTGAAGACACGTGCTCAGATAGAACGTCTTTACTGGTCTATTACTCGTGAAATCAATCAAATTGCCGGTGGACTGAAACATGCTCCCGATGAATTCCGCGGATTGT
Source organism: Bacteroides sp. 11BF (assembly GCF_019633765.1). Lineage (NCBI taxonomy): Bacteria > Pseudomonadati > Bacteroidota > Bacteroidia > Bacteroidales > Bacteroidaceae > Bacteroides > Bacteroides sp. 11BF. Next base: position 165,895 of record NZ_JAFKPJ010000010.1, on the reverse strand, counting down.
CTAAATTGTTGGCTGATAAATATTTCTGTAACTTCTCACTTTTTCAATCGCTGCCGGATTCTTGGGCGATCGACCAGATATTTCCGATTATGCCCATCCAGCGTTTGGATGAAAAACCGGACCGCTCGGCTACCTTGCAGGACATTACCTGTGATTCCGATGGAAAGATAGCCAATTTTATCTCTACCCGGAATGTAGCACATTATATGCCGGTACATAGCTTGAAGCAGAAAGAGCCTTACTATGTAGCGGTCTTTTTGGTAGGGGCTTATCAGGAAATCCTGGGAGATATGCATAATCTGTTTGGAGATACGAATGCGGTGCATGTTTCTGTCAATGAGAAGGGGTATAATATCGAACAGATTATTGACGGGGAAACGGTCGCAGAAGTGCTCGATTACGTGCAATATAACCCGAAAAAGCTGGTTCGTACTCTTGAAACATGGGTAACAAAATCTGTGAAAGAAGGGAAGATTTCTGTAGAAGAAGGAAAAGAGTTCCTTTCCAATTATCGTTCGGGCTTGTACGGATACACATACCTTGAATAAATAAAAAGAACTATCATTTTATAAATGACGAGCTACAAGTTACGAATACTGCACATGATATCAGTCTCGTTTCTTGTAGCTCGTGGCTTGTAACCTGATGGAGTATAAATCGTAATTTGTAAATAGAAAGAATATGAAGGAAAAACTGACAGTCATTAAAGTTGGTGGCAAAATCGTAGAAGAAGAAGCTACATTGAAGCAGTTACTGGATGATTTTGCTGCCATTGAAGGGCATAAGGTACTTGTTCATGGAGGGGGACGTTCGGCTACAAAGACAGCTGCTTTACTGGGGATTGACAGTAAAATGGTCAATGGACGTCGTATAACCGATGCGGAGACACTGAAGGTTGTGACGATGGTCTATGGTGGGTTGGTAAACAAGAATATTGTAGCCGGATTGCAAGCCCGTGGGGTCAATGCCTTGGGGTTGACTGGAGCGGATATGAATGTAATCCGTTCGATGAAGCGCCCCGTAAAAGAGGTCGATTATGGATTTGTCGGGGATGTAGAGCAGGTAGATGCCACATTGCTTTCTGATTTGATTCATAAAGGAGTGGTTCCGGTGATGGCACCGTTGACACATGACGGACAAGGGAATATGTTGAATACGAATGCAGATACCATTGCCGGAGAGACAGCTAAAGCTCTTTCTGCCATTTTTGATGTGACCTTGGTTTACTGCTTTGAGAAGAAGGGGGTTCTTCGTGATGAAAACGATGATGAGAGTGTCATTTCTCAGATCAATCGTGCCGAGTTTGAACGATATATTGCCGAAGGCGTTATTCAGGGAGGCATGATACCGAAACTTGAGAATTCTTTTGAAGCAATAAATGCAGGTGTGTCTGAGGTGATAATAACCTTAGCGTCAGCCATTCACAAAGGTGGAGGAACCCGGATAAAAAAATAATTCAAAAAAAAGAGGAATACATCTGTAACTTTTCACCAACTCACCCGTCAACTTAATAGAGATGCAAGAAATCAGCTTCCGAGACGACATATTGCCATTGAAAGATAAACTCTTTCGTTTGGCACTCCGAATCACCTTCGACAGGGCCGAAGCAGAGGATGTTGTTCAGGATACGATGATTAGAGTGTGGAATAAACGTGAAGAGTGGACACAGTTTGGATCTATTGAGGCTTATTGCCTGACTGTGGCGAAGAACCTGGCCATAGACCGAAGCCAAAAGAAAGAAGCTCAAAATGTGGAACTCACACCGGAAATGGAGGAAGAATCTGAGGCATCCGGTCCTTATGATCAGTTGATTAATAAGGAACGAATGTCAATCATCCATCGTCTGATTAACGAACTTCCTGAGAAGCAACGGCTTATTATGCAGTTGAGGGATATAGAAGGGGAAAGCTATAAAGAAATAGCGAAAATCTTGAATCTGACAGAGGAACAGGTAAAAGTGAATCTTTTCAGAGCAAGACAAAAGGTAAAACAAAGGTATTTAGAGATTGATGAATATGGATTATAAGTATATAGAACAGCTTTTAGAGCGATACTGGCAATGTGAGACTTCTTTGGAAGAGGAATCGGAATTGCGGTCTTTCTTTTCGGAGGAAGAGGTACCCGCTCATTTGCTCCGTTACAAGGACTTGTTTGTTTATCAGGCAGTTCAACAGGAAGCAGGGCTGGGAGAAGACTTTGATGAACGTATTCTGGCTCAGGTAGAGGCACCTGTAGTAAAAGCAAAGCGTCTGACGATGGTTGGAAGGTTTATGCCTTTGTTTAAGGCTGCCGCCGTGATTGCGTTGATTTTGTCATTGGGCAATGTAGCGCAACATACATTCTTTGCCGATGAGGCTTTGGATTATAATTATGATGCTTATAAGGACACATACGATGATCCCGAAGTGGCTTACAAACAAGTTTCTTCTGCTTTGATGATGGTGTCTGAAGGTATAAATAAATCACAGGATCAAATCGCCGGAGATAGTGTGAAGGTTGAATCGATTCGAGTGATGAAGGAATAAAATAATGAAGAGCGTTCTTTTAATGTGCTGGATGGCATTGCTGTCTGTGGCTGTTTCGGCCCAGGACTTTGCTTCACGTTTTATGGCTGAACATAAGGCGGATTCTAATCTGACTTGTGTTACGATCAGTCCGAAAATGATGGAGGAGATAATGAAGAGCGATGCTGAGAAAGATAAAGAGGTGCTGGATATGATCTCTAATCTCAAGAGTATGCAGGTGCTTACTTCCGATGTGGAAGGAAAAAAGTATTTTGATGCAGCTTTGAAGGTGGTTGAGAAGAATACCGGAAGGTTTGAATCGTTTCTTTCTTTTAAGGATAAATCTGAGAATTGTCAGATTATGGTTCGTAAAAAGAAGGATACAATTGTTGAACTGGTGATGCTGATGCACGAAAAGAATCATTTTGCTGTAATAAACTTTACCGGAAATATGAGTCCGGAGTTTATTGCACAGATAAAGAGACATTTTCATTTGCTTTAAACATATAATATAGTTAGTGTGCTTAATTAAAACAACTTTTTGATTTGAGGCTGTGAAGTTTCAATTCTCTCAATTTCAATAAAAAACTAACTAAATAAATGGGCTACCGCGTGATGCAGTAGCCCTTTTATGTTTATACTACGTCGTCTTCATAGAGCGAAGTTAAACTAAGAGAGAGTTTCTATATTTAAAGTTTTTGTAGTCCTCTTTTTGAAAAATTTATTTGCGGATTACCTTTGTATGCCACACTTCCACTTCCACTGACACCTCCCGTCAGGTTTTCAGTAGCATGACATTTTATGCTGCCCGAACCACTGATATGTGCATTGACATCTTCTGTCTTTAAATCTACGGCATTAATATCTCCCGAACCTGCAATACGATACTCGGCTTTGCCCGATTTGCCGTTCAGCAATACATTTCCCGAACCTGAAATATTTGCTTCTGTGCATGGTACATCGATTTTTTTCAAATTGATGTTTCCTGAACCGTAAATATGCGTTGACAGTTTTGTACAAGAGAAATTGGTTCCATTGATGTTCCCCGATCCGTAAATTGATATTTCCAGATCGTCGTTGCTCTCCATTCCATTTGTAAAGGTCGTATTTCCTGAACCATATATGGATAAATGGTTTAATGATGGAGAAGATACTCTGATTTCCAGTTTTCCGCTATTGCGGATGGAGCTATTCTTTTTAAATTTAACCACCAGTGTTTTTCCTTCAACAGTGGTTTCCAATAACTGGACGATGTTGTCGGGACCATAAATCTGTACAGTGGGAGTTCCTTGCTTTTGTGTATAAACAATATCCGAACTGCTCATTGATTTAATTTTGCTGAAAGAACCGACTCTTATGTCTTTAGTGATATAGTTTGAACTTCCACTTACCTGCTTTGTCTGTGAACAGGCCCCAATGATTAATAACAGCATGGAAATTGTAAGGCATGATAATAATTGTTTTTTCATGGTCTTGTGATTATTGTATTAGATATTCTTAATAGTTCCCACTCCTTTTTTATTGAGTGATTTTATGGTAGGATTACCTTTATACTTAATGCTTCCCACTCCTCGTACAGCTGCATTGATAGATTCTACTGCGTTGCAGGTAATATCTCCTACACCCTGTGAACTGGCTTCTACTATATTGGCCTGCAGGTTTCCGGCTTCTATATTGCCTACCCCTTTAGAGTGAAGAGTAGCTGCCTGAACTGTTCCTGCAAGTTTTACATTTCCTACACCCATTGATTGCACATTTAAGCTACTGCAGGTTAGTGATTTAATTTTTACATCACCTACTCCTTTGCTTTCCACATAGAGGTTGTCGGTAGTCAAACCGTTATCAATATGTACATCACCTACTCCTTTGAAGGAAATACTGTTTAAAGTTGGAGATGTAATTGTTATCTTCATCTTTTTGAAGTTGCGTACCTTTTTCGATTTATCTATGCTTAACAATAAGGTACTATCTTTTACAGCTACCTGTATTAACGCCACAATGTTATCCGGCCCATAGATTTGTACGTCTGTTTTTCCATCTGCGGATTGTGTGTAATAGATGTCACCTACGGTCCCCGCGTCAATTTTGTTGAACTCCTTCACTTTATAATCTCTCGTGATGAGTTTCTTACTGGGTTGAATACCTTCACCCATATATACGCAACTGCTCAATAACCCTGCTGTTAACAGTAATGTTGACAACATTTTAAAGATTGTTTTCATTTTATTTCGTTTTTAGAGGTTTCTATTAGTTTAGACGTAGGTTGAGTAGGAAAAGTTGCATCTATCTTTCTTTTTTCTGCAAAATAATCCGTTTATTTGTATTTATAATTAAGAACAACATTGGATAAGATTATTGAAGATAAGGAGTTAGGACGTCTGATCGTACGTGATAATGTGCGTGCCAAGAGACTCGTTTTTCGTACAAAAGCTGATGCGATCTATGTTAGTATACCTCCGGGAGTTACGATGAAGGAGGTAAAGGAGGCGATAGAGAAATTACGTTCCAGATTGTTGGATTCCAGGCAGAAGTTGATACGTCCTCTGATTGACCTGAACTATCGGATCGAGACAGAATACTTCAAGTTATCATTGGTCAGTGGTAAGAGGGAGAAATTCTTGGCTCATTCCGAATTGGGAGAAATGCGGATTATTTGTCCCCCGACGGCCGATTTTACAGATTCTAATTTACAGGACTGGCTCCGTAAAGTAATTGAAGAAGCTTTGCGGCGGAATGCAAAAATCATTTTACCTCCCCGTCTGTATATGCTTTCGGAGCGGTATGGGTTGCCTTACAAAAGTGTTCAGATAAATTCAAGTCGTGGACGATGGGGAAGCTGCTCTTCTCACAAAAAGATAAATCTCTCTTATTTTCTTGTATTATTGCCAAAGCATTTGATAGATTATGTTCTTTTGCACGAACTTTGCCATACTTGTGAGATGAATCATGGTGATCGTTTTTGGGATTTGCTTAATGGTTTCACCGGAGGTAAAGCTTTAGAGCTGCGCGAAGAGTTGAAAAAATATAAGACTGAGATTTGACATTGCAATCACAAAACAGATGTTGTAAGAATCCTTTCCACCAAAGATTACACTGATTGTTACAGATTGATTGCCGGCATTGATAATCGGTTTTGGGCTTTTTCATCTGTGCGAATCGGAATAATTCTGTAGTGTCTTTTGATATCTCCCTTTACAGTCTTTTATACCCTATGCGGTCAGGAAAAAAACGTCTTTCTATTTTTGTGGTAGCTGTTTGATACCGTCAATATCCTTTTCAAAACGGTAAGTACCACCTTTTTCACTCAGATCAAATGCGGCTACTGTTTCAGTCTGATTATTTACAATCATCAGTGCACTTTGCTCTGCGAAGCGTCCGACTTCGATAGCAGTAGGCTCTTCTTTAATCTGTTTATTCATGATCAAGCTGTCATTGACAAACAGTGAGATCGAATCACCCACGAAGCCTTTTGTCAGCTGAATGGAGTACGTTTCACTAAAGTGACGGACAGCTTCTTTTTTCCGTTGCAATCTCAGACTCATATATACAAAGATGACTACGACAAATATGACGGCAAATGCTAAAATGCCGTTTCCTACCATAAATTGCTTGTTAGTGTTAAGACGATGTGCCATAATACTATATTCTTTAATATTCGGGGTAAAGATAGCAAATCTTTTTGTATCTCATTTGTTTTTGTGTAAGTATAAAAGTTACAAAAAAATAATGAGATCTCTGAATTCTAATGCTTTTGTGTTGTATAACATATCAGTTTACATTGTTCGAGCAGAATAAATTATCTTTCTTTGTATCGTGATAGTTCAGCATAGCTATCTATAATTAAAAACCTTTATTGATACGTATGAAAATAACTTTTGGACAACAAACGACCAAAGTAAAGCAATTGGCTGACAAGATTAGCTTTGATATCTCGATGGGAGTATATAAATCGGGAGATTCACTGCCATCGATCAATCAACTTAGCCATGCGTATGAGGTTTCCCGAGATACTGTATTTAAAGCTTTTCTTGATTTAAAAGAGAGAGGAATTATCGATTCTACTCCCGGGAAAGGGTATTATGTGGTTGGAAGATTGAAAAATGTACTTCTTCTACTTGATGAATATTCACCTTTTAAATATGCACTTTATAATAGTTTTGTAAAGCGTTTGTCTATCCGTTATAAAGTCGACCTATTGTTTCATCAGTACAATGAACGTTTGTTCAATACCATCATCCGTGAATCGTTGGGGCGGTATAATAAATATATTGTGATGAACTTCGATAACGAAAAACTGTCTCCTAATCTTTATAAGATAAATCCATCCAAACTTCTTCTTCTTGATTTCGGTAAATTTGAGAAAGAGGGGTTTTCTTATGTTTGTCAGGACTTTGATCAAGGATTCTATAATGCGCTATTTCAACTGGCAGATCGATTGAGAAAATATCAAAAACTCGTTTTCGTGTTAGTAGATGATAGTATGCATCCCCGGAGTAGCCGTGACTTTTTTGAGAGATTTTGTGCCGATCAACATCTTGGTTGTGAAGTGGTGAGTGATATTGAGGGACTTCAGGTTCGCAGAGGAGAAGTTTATATAGCAATTCGCCAAATAGATGTAGTAAGTATTATTAAGAAAAGTAGGGTTGAGGGATTGCAATGTGGGGTTGATTTTGGCTTGATCGGATATAATGATACACCTGCTTATGAAGTGATAGATCAGGGAATAACTGCACTAAGTGTGGATTGGGAAAAGATGGGAGATAAAGCTGCTGAGTTTGTTTTGCAGGGGAAAACCATACAAGATTACTTGCCTACGGAGGTCAGGTTAAGGGCTTCTTTATAAAAGAGCTTTTCAGACCTGTATGTCAGCACAGGTCAGCATAGGAAGATTGTTTAATAAACTTAATAATATAGTATGAAAAAGTATCCAAAAATCGGGATTCGTCCCACCATCGATGGACGTCAGGGCGGCGTTCGCGAAAGCCTTGAAGAAAAAACAATGAATCTGGCAAAAGCTGTTGCCGAGTTGATCACTTCTAATTTGAAGAATGGAGACGGAACCCCTGTGGAGTGTGTGATTGCAGATGGAACCATCGGACGTGTGGCTGAAAGTGCTGCTTGTGCGGAGAAGTTTGAACGTGAGGGGGTAGGAGCCACTATCACTGTCACTTCATGCTGGTGTTACGGTGCCGAAACAATGGATATGAATCCGTATTATCCGAAAGCTGTTTGGGGATTCAATGGAACAGAGCGTCCGGGAGCTGTATATCTGGCTGCTGTGCTGGCAGGACATGCACAGAAAGGACTTCCGGCATTTGGCATTTATGGTCGCGATGTACAAGACTTGAATGACAATTCTATTCCGGCAGATGTAGCTGAAAAAATTCTGCGTTTTGCACGTGCGGCTCAGGCTGTAGCCACAATGCGTGGCAAATCTTATCTGTCTATGGGCAGTGTTTCTATGGGTATTGCCGGTTCGATTGTAAACCCGGACTTTTTCCAGGAATATCTGGGCATGCGTAATGAATCGATTGATTTGACAGAGATTATTCGTCGTATGGCTGAAGGAATCTATGATAAGGAAGAGTATGCCAAGGCAATGGCTTGGACTGAAAAATATTGCAAAAAGAATGAGGGTAATGACTTTAATATACCTGAAAAAACGAAGACCCGTGCACAAAAAGATGAGGATTGGGAGTTCATTGTGAAAATGACAATCATCATGCGCGATCTGATGCAGGGAAACCCTAAATTGAAAGAACTCGGATTTAAAGAAGAGGCTTTGGGGCATAATGCTATTGCGGCAGGTTTCCAAGGGCAGCGTCAGTGGACCGATTTCTATCCGAATGGCGACTTCTCTGAAGCATTACTCAATACTTCGTTCGATTGGAATGGTATTCGTGAGGCTTTTGTCGTTGCAACAGAAAACGATGCTTGTAACGGTGTGGCTATGCTGTTTGGTCATCTGCTGACGAATCGTGCACAGATTTTTTCAGATGTACGCACATATTGGAGTCCGGAAGCAGTGAAACGTGTGACCGGTAAAGAGTTGACAGGAATGGCTGCTAACGGTATTATTCACTTGATTAATTCGGGGGCAACTACTCTTGACGGAACCGGACAGCAGACGAATGCTAACGGAGAACCTGCGATGAAACCTTGCTGGGAAATTACAGAAGGAGAAGTTGAGAAGTGTCTGGAGGCTACTACCTGGTATCCGGCTAATCGCGATTATTTCCGTGGAGGTGGTTTCTCTTCCAATTTCTTATCAAAAGGAGGTATGCCTGTAACTATGATGCGGTTGAACCTGATAAAAGGTCTTGGTCCAGTGCTGCAGATAGCCGAAGGTTGGACAGTAGAGATTGATCCGGAGATTCATAAATTACTTGACGAACGTACGGATCGTACATGGCCTACTACCTGGTTTGTTCCTCGTTTGTGTGATAAACCGGCCTTTAAAGATGTATATTCTGTGATGAATAACTGGGGGGCCAATCATGGGGCGATCAGTTATGGACATATTGGGCAGGATGTGATTACATTGGCTTCCATGCTTCGTATTCCGGTTTGCATGCATAATGTAGAAGAAGACCAGATTTTCCGTCCGGCAGCTTGGAATGCTTTTGGTATGGATAAAGAAGGAGCAGATTATAGAGCTTGTACTACTTATGGTCCTATTTATAAATAACCTTTAGAAGAGTACAACATGATTAATCGATTTATATTAAACGAAGTTTCTTACTTCGGTCCGGGAGCACGTGAAGTGCTCCCAAAAGAGATTTCACGTTTGGGGCTGCACAAAGCATTTGTCGCAACAGACAAAGATTTGATAAAGTTTGGAGTAGCTGACAAAGTACTTAAGGTGCTGGAAGCTGCCAAGATTCCTTATGAAATATTCAGTGAGATTAAGCCCAATCCTACAGTGTCGAATGTGAAAGCCGGTGTCGAGGCATTTGCATCTTCCGGTGCAGACTTTATTTTGGCTATAGGTGGCGGATCTTCTATGGATACGGCAAAGGCGATTGGTATTATTACCAATAACCCGGAATTCAGTGATGTCGTTTCATTGGAGGGAGTGGCAGATACCAAGAAGAAATCTGTTCCCATCATCGCGTTGCCTACTACTGCAGGAACTGCGGCAGAGGTGACTATCAACTATGTGATAACAGATGAACAGAACCAGAAGAAGATGGTTTGTGTAGATCCTAATGATATTCCGTCTATTGCGATAGTGGATGCTGAGTTGATGTACACACTTCCTAAAAGTCTGACTGCAGCTACGGGACTCGACGCACTGACTCATGCTATTGAAGGTTTAATAACCAAAGGGGCATGGGAGATGAGTGATATGTTCGAAATTAAAGCTATTGAAATGATCAATCGTTATCTTGTGACTGCCGTTGAAGAACCATCGAATGCAGAGGCACGTAACGGTATGGCAGTAGCCCAGTATATTGCCGGTATGGCTTTTTCGAATGTCGGTTTAGGAGTCGTTCATGGTATGGCACATCCGTTGGGGGCTATTTTTGATATTCCTCATGGCGTAGCCAATGCGTTGTTATTACCTATTGTTATGGAGTTCAATGCTCCGGCTGCTCTTGACAAATATGTAGAGATAGCTAAGGCTATGAACGTGTATTCTGCAGGTATGGCTAAAGAAGAGGCAGCGAAAGCAGCGGTAGATGCTGTAAAAGCATTATCTTTGAGGGTCAATATTCCACAACACTTGTCCGATTTGGGCATTCAGGAAAGGGATCTTGACCGTCTTGCTACGGCTGCGTTTGCTGATGTCTGTACGCCGGGTAATCCACGGGAAGTAACAAAAGAAATTATTCTTGATTTATATAAGAAAGCATTATGATAACTAATGAACATATCGAGCAATATCTTGCTCAGGCACATCGCTATGGCGATGCCAAATTAATGTTGTGCAGCAGTGGTAACCTTTCATGGAGAATCGGTGAAGAAGCACTTGTTTCCGGAACGGGTTCTTGGGTACCGAACCTACAGAAAGAAAAAGTATCTGTTTGCAATATTGCTACGGGTATACCCCAGAATGGAGTAAAACCTTCTATGGAAAGTACTTTTCATTTGGGAATCCTTCGTGAACGTCCGGATGTAAATGTAGTTCTGCATTTTCAATCGGAATATGCTACGGCTGTTTCCTGTATGAGAAACAAACCGTCAAATTTCAATGTAACTGCTGAGGTACCTTGCCATGTCGGTAAAGAGATTCCTATCATTCCTTACTATCGTCCGGGCTCGCCTGAACTGGCTGAAGCTGTTGTGGAAGCGATGAAAGAGCATAACTCTGTATTGCTGACCAATCATGGGCAGGTGGTGTGTGGTAAAGATTTTGATCAGGTGTACGAACGGGCCACTTTCTTTGAAATGGCTTGCCGGATTATCGTTCAATCCGGAGGAGATTATTCGGTCCTGACTCCGGAAGAGATTGATGATCTGGAAATATATGTGTTAGGAAAGAAAACAAAATAGAAATAATGACGACCAGCTTATGAGTACTTACTTAGCAGCTGACTTTGGTGGAGGTAGTGGCCGTATTATGGCCGGTACCCTCACTGAAGGTAAGCTAAAACTGGAAGAGGTATATCGTTTTGGTAATCGGCAAATTAGACTTGGGAAGCATGTCTATTGGGATTTTCTTTCTCTCTTCGAAGAAATGAAAAACGGACTTCGTGTCGCTGCCCGAAAAGGCTATCTGGTGAAAAGTATCGCTATAGATACCTGGGGAGTCGATTTTGGGCTGATTGACAAAGATGGTAATCTGTTGGGCAATCCGGTTTGTTACCGTGATTCTCGTACTAATGGTATGCCTGAGCGGGTGTTTAAGCAGATTGATCAAGCTGCCCATTATGCAGAAACAGGCATCCAAGTGATGCCTATCAATACTCTGTTTCAACTATATAGTATGAAGCAGAACAACGATGTACAACTCCGGGTAGCTGATAAACTATTATTTATGCCTGATTTGTTCAGCTATTTCCTTACAGGAACAGCGAATAATGAATATTGTATTGCTTCTACTTCTGAGTTACTTGATGCTTGTCAGCGCAACTGGTCGGATAACTTGATTAGTGAATTAGGATTACCCCGACATCTTTTTGGTGACATTGTGCTTCCCGGGACTATTCGCGGTAAACTGAAACAAGAAATTGCGGATGAAACCGGTTTAGGCTGTATTGATGTCGTTGCTGTCGGTTCACATGACACAGCCAGTGCTGTATTTGCTGTTCCTTCCAATGAACCGGATCGGGCTTATCTTAGTTCGGGAACCTGGTCCTTGCTCGGAACAGAGATTGACCAACCGATTTTGACGGAGGAAGCACGTTTGGGAGGATTCACGAATGAGGGTGGCATACAAGGCAAGATACGCTTCTTGCAGAATATAACCGGGCTTTGGATTTTACAACGTTTGATGGTTGAGTGGAAAGAACGGGGCGAAGAAACCAGTTATGATCGTGTGATAGCCGAAGCAACGTTATCAGATATCCGTTCGGTAATCGATGTAGATGATTCCTCTTTTTGCAATCCAGACTGTATGGAAGAGTCGATTGCTGAGTATTGTCATAAGCATCATTTGAGAGTGCCGGTTTCTCAAGGAGAGTTTGTCCGTTGTGTCACTGAATCATTGGCACACCGTTATAAATTAGGAGTTGAACAGATGAATCGCTGTCTGCCGGTACCGGTTAAACAACTCCATATTATCGGAGGAGGCTGCCAGAATCGTTTGCTAAACCAACTTACTGCAAATGCTTTAGGCATTCCGGTATATGCAGGTCCGGTGGAAGCGACTGCTATCGGCAATATCTTAGTACAAGCGAAAGCTCAAGGTGAAATAGATACTTGGGAAGAGCTAAAAGAAATTATCATAAACAGTGTAAAACCTCAGGTATATTATCCTGAATAACCCGACAACCCATGAAAAACACCAACCGTTCCATTCTTCATAAAGATGGAGTTAGTTATATCCTGCCATTTATTTTAGTGACTTCTTGTTTTGCCTTATGGGGGTTCGCTAATGATATTACCAATCCAATGGTAAAGGCCTTCTCGAAAATATTTCGTATGAGTGTCACCGACGGGGCATTGGTGCAGGTCGCTTTTTACGGAGGCTACTTTGCGATGGCCTTCCCTGCTGCAATGTTTATTCGTAAATACTCTTATAAAGCCGGTATCCTGCTGGGACTGGGGCTATATGCTTTGGGTGCCTTGCTGTTTTTTCCGGCAAAGATGACAGGCGATTATTACCCTTTCCTGCTCGCTTATTTTATTTTGACGTGTGGACTCTCGTTTCTGGAAACAAGTGCTAACCCTTATATATTATCGATGGGTACGGAGGAGACGGCGACCCGACGATTGAATCTGGCGCAGTCGTTTAATCCAATGGGATCATTATTGGGTATGTATGTAGCCATGAACTTCATTCAGGCGCGTCTGAATCCCATGGATACGGTAGAACGCAGCCAATTGTCTCCGTCTGAGTTTGAGGTATTGAAAGAGTCGGATTTGTCCGTGCTGATTGCCCCTTACCTGATTATAGGATTAGTGATTCTTGCCATGCTTTTTCTGATACGTGCCGTTAAAATGCCTAAGAATGGTGATAAGAATCATAATATTGATTTTATACCAACGCTAAAGCGTATTTTTAAAGTTCATCATTATAGAGAAGGAGTCATAGCGCAATTCTTTTATGTGGGTGCACAGATTATGTGTTGGACTTTTGTTATCCAATATGGAACACGCTTGTTTATGTCGCAGGGAATGGAGGAGAAGGCTGCTGAAGTGCTTTCCCAGGAATATAATATAATTGCTATGATTATTTTTTGCATAAGCCGTTTCGTGTGTACATTTATTCTTCGCTACCTGAATCCGGGGATGCTTCTCAAGATTCTTGCGATTGCGGGTGGTGCTTTTACGTTGGGTGTGATTTTTTTGCAAAACATATGGGGATTGTATTGTTTAGTAGCTGTTTCGGCTTGTATGTCACTAATGTTTCCCACGATTTATGGCATTGCTCTTCGTGGTTTAGGTGATGATGCCAAGTTTGGGGCTGCCGGTTTGATTATGGCTATTTTGGGAGGCTCTGTGTTGCCACCGTTACAGGCTTGTATTATTGACCAACATACATTGTTGGGTATGCCTGCTGTAAACTTGTCTTTCATACTTCCTTTTATCTGTTTCGTAGTGATTATCATTTATGGACATCGTACTTGTGCACGTGTGAAGAAGATAAAAGCGGCACGAAAGTAATATTGAGAATCGGATGCGGCGTTTGACGATTCTTCTGAGCAACTGTTTTCTTCTGCTTGTGTCATTAGCCTCTTGCGGGAAAGTGCCATTAGCGGAAGAAGCAGTGTTTTCTATACCGGTGGATACAGCATTCATGAGGCTTCGTCAATGGGAGTGGTATTGTCAGAAACGGGCTGACAGTTGCCTGACAGAGAATAATTATCAGGGAGCTTTATCTTGGCTGGATTCCGCTCGTATCCAAGTGGAACATTACGGACGTCCTTATTATATATTGGCACGCGGGGACGTATATTATTCCATCCATCAATATGATTCTGCCCGTCGTTATTTTAGTATGGCAGCCCATTCCATTCATCCGCATATTGCTATCGAAGCTTGGAGGAAACTTGCAGAACTGGAACTTATGGAAGGAAATGAGAAGCAAGTGTTCTATTCCACGCAGAAGGCAGATGCGCTTTTCCGGGTGGAGATAGGCCATGTGCAAAGTGATAACAGTGAAGCTCTATATCAGGAAGAGAGGTTGAAAAACGAGTTAAACCAATTGAAGATTGCCAAACAGAATCGGGAAATTGCTATGTTAACTTTGAGCCTTTGTCTGATTATACTGATTGCTTTGTTTATTTTCTACCGGCAAAATAAGATAAAGCGTGAAAAAGAGCGTCTGCTTCTTGAAGAGAAAGCCAAGTTGGAGCAAGAGAACCAAATACTGAAACAAACTGAAGAGTTAAGTGCTTTGAGAGAAAAAGAGGCGGTTTTGCGAGAGTCTTTGTTCCGTAAGGTCGATGTTTTGCGTAAAATACCCTCCCTCAATGAAGAAGAGCAGGAGAGTGGTGAACATCGCATAGCTTTGTCGGAAAGAGAGTGGGAGGAAATTCGTCAGACGGTGGATAATGCTTATGATGGGTTTTCACAACGGTTGCTTGCACGCTTTCCTTTGTTGACTTTAAAAGATATTTATTTCTGCTGTCTGGTGAAGATCAATGTCAGTATAAAGGACCTTTCCGATATTTATTGTATTAGTCGTACCTCGGTTAGTAAAAAGAAATTTCGCATCAAGCGAGAGAAGCTTGGAGCAGAGGATTCGGACTCTTTAGATGATTTTTTGCGTGGTTTTTAGTTCTCGGAAACTTGTTTGTCCATGCTATTTTAAGAAAGGACCTGTCTAATGTGTTGGTATATAGTGTGATAGTGTGCTGATTTTTGAAGTGCTTTGTCTATATCCCTTTTTGTTTTTCCTGTACCCGATGGTTAATTTTGCAATATCAAAACTTTAAAAATGTACATGATATGTTGAATCGACTGAACTATTTCATTATGTCGGCAGGGCTACTTGTTTTAGTAGCATGTTCGTCTAATTCCGGAAAACAGGTAGAGGTGGCAAATACTCCTTTTGTTTACGATGGATTAAAAGAGTATCCGATAAAAGAGTTGAAACTGTCCGATCTGGCAGTTAGTGATTATGTGTTATTAAAAGACGATGAAAATTCATTGTTGGGTAGGTTACCGACAAATCCCTGTATGCAGGTCACTGAAGACCGGATTTATATTCAGGATGAAGAGCAGCAGGCTATATTTATTTTTGACCGTCAGGGAAATCCATTATTGCAAATGCGTCATAAAGGGGGCGGCCCTCAGGAATGGGCGTCTCTGAACTCTTTCTATGTGGACAGTCCTAATAAAGAAATTATAGTGTTGGACTGGGCTAAAAAGTTTATAGTTTATGATTTGAATGGGAAATTTAAACGAAGCTTCCCGACGCCCGGTTGCTCTTGGAAGTTTGCTAACTTGAATGATGAGGCCGTACTGATATATTGTCCTTTTACGAATCGTAATAACGGAGAGGCAGTTTGCATCGTTTCTAAAAAAGATGGCAAAAAGTTGCATGTGTGTCCTATTACGATAGATAATTTTGTGTGGGATAGCGAGGGGCGTATTGGCTATGAACCATTGAAGCCAGCTTATGGTGGGATTTTATTTTCAGATTTATCATTGAAAGGCGTGTATTTTATTGATGCTGAAACATATGAAGTAAAACAAGTTATTGATGAAGTGACAGAATATAAATTTGAAAATGCAGAGTTTGTTAAGCTACATCCGGCGATTGATGCTAAAGACTATACTTTGTATACTACGCTCGGTACGAAATGGTTGACTCCGGATATGCCAATGAACTATTACTATTTCGATAAGAAGGAGCAGAAAATGTATACTTTGAAAAATGAAACCGGATGGGCTGTTTTAAAAGATGTCTGCAATGTACAGAGAACCCGTACAACGAATACTCCAGGTATCGGCATTGGTTATTATTGGCCTTCTACTATGAAAGGAGAGTCGATGCAAGCTGAAAAAGAGCAGTTTGACTCTCGTTTCCGGGCAATAATGGACTCTATACCTGAAGAAGGTAACCCTGTATTACAAATTATGAACTTCAATAAATGATGAAGCTGTTCCGCAAGATATTGATTATTTGTCTTCTTGGGAAGTTAATGGCTTGTTCGCCATTAGCTTCCGGGGAGATAAATGATGTTTGGGGGCATAAGCAAGTGGCTACGGTTGAAATGGCAGGCTCTGATAGCGTTTGGGTCTGCCACTTGTCTATGTTGAAGGATACGGTTACTGTACCTCTTAGTCATTTTGTCGAGGAACTGGAAATGGTCAAACTTGATAATCGGGATGCTGCATTGGTATCTCCTTCCAAAACAATTATTGGCAAACAGTATATTTTAGTATATAAAATGGGGCATGTCCCTTTCAAACTTTTTACTAAAAGCGGGACCTATTTGAGGGATATCGGTTCCTTTGGTCAAGGTGCGGGTGAATATGGCTTAGCTTACGATGCACAGATGGATGAGGAGAATAACCGGCTTTATGTGTTATGTTGGCAGGCCGACCATATCTTGGTATTCGATTTACAAGGAAATATACTTCAACCGATTCGATTGGTGCATTGGTCACCTAAAGGGGTATTTCATGTAGAAACGGAACGAGGACGAGTGCATGTTTGTGCTCTTTCTTTTAATCGTGACTTTGTAGGTGATAGGCATTCGCCTATGATTTGGACGCAAAGTTTGGATGGCAAGATTATAAAAGAACTTCCGGCAGGGTATTTGGCCGTGAATGATTATGGAAATGAAATCAAATCTCTGAATAATGGGACGGTGATGGATATCGGTTTCTGGTTTGGAGGGCAATATCGTAACGATTCATTATATCACTATAATAACCACGAGTTTAGGCTCGTTCCACGTTTTACGCTTGATTATGGAGGACATGAGTTGACCCCACACAGCTTCGGAGAGTTGCCGAATCACTTCTGGGGAGAAATATCATATCCTGTAAGGCTAAGTCCACATTCGTCAACTACCACTCCTCCGGAATATTATATGGTTGATAAACATACTTTACGAGGCGCTTTTGTTGAAATATACAATGATTTCTTAGGTGGCATTTCTGCTGACTGGTTCTTTTCATCTCATGACGGATATTATGTTTGGAATGTTGAACCTGCACGATTGAAGCAAATGGTTGAGGAGCGTTTGTCTTCAGGTGAAATTATCTCGGATTCGGATCGAAGAAAGCTGACCGAACTGCTTGGGAGTATTAAAGAAAACGATAACAATTATATTTTCTATGGTCGATTGAAATGTAGATAGTTCCTGTTTTTTTCTTATCATTTCTTTTTTTTCTCTAATATTTTGTAGTCGAACAGATTATTTATATCTTTGCACCCGAAACGGATGAAAGGTGGAGGGGCGATTAAGCTCCTTTTTTTGTTCTTAATAGTTAATCAATGATAGAAAAAAGAACTGTTTGTCAGATTGTTGAAGAGTGGCTGGAGGGAAAAGACTATTTTCTGGTAGAAGTGACCGTCAGCCCTGATGACAAAATTGTGGTCGAAATTGACCATGCAGAAGGTGTTTGGATTGAAGACTGTGTGGAGCTGAGTCGCTTCATTGAGTCGAAACTGAACCGTGAAGAGGAAGATTATGAGCTGGAAGTAGGTTCTGCCGGAATCGGACAGCCATTTAAAGTATTGCAACAGTACTATAACCACATCGGCCTGGAGGTGGAAGTACTGACTAAAGGCGGACGCAAACTGAGCGGGGTCTTGAAAGATGCCGATGAAGAAAAGTTTGTTGTGACCGTACAAAAGAAAGTAAAACCCGAAGGAGCCAAACGTCCTCAGTTGGTAGAAGAGGATGAAACCTTCACCTATGATGATATAAAATATACTAAATACTTAATTAGTTTTAAATAATTATGGCCAAGAAAGAAGAAACAATCAGCTTGATTGATACATTTTCGGAATTTAAGGAACTGAAGAATATCGATAGAACCACGATGGTAAGCGTGCTTGAAGAGTCGTTCCGTAGTGTGATCGCGAAAATGTTTGGCACTGATGAAAATTACGACGTAATTGTGAACCCGGATAAGGGTGACTTTGAAATATGGCGTAACCGTGAGGTAGTGGCAGACGAGGATTTGACTAACCCGAATATGCAAATTTCGTTGACTGAAGCACAAAAAATCGATGCTTCTTACGAAGTGGGTGAAGAAGTAACCGATGAAGTGATTTTCGCTAAGTTCGGTCGCCGTGCTATTTTGAATCTTCGTCAGACACTGGCTTCTAAAATTCTTGAGCTTGAAAAGGACAGTATTTATAATAAATACATTGACAAAGTAGGTACTATCATCAACGCAGAAGTATATCAGATCTGGAAAAAAGAGATGTTGCTGCTTGACGATGAAGGAAACGAGTTATTGTTGCCGAAAACAGAGCAGATACCAAGCGATTTTTATCGTAAAGGAGAAACTGCCCGTGCAGTGGTGGCACGCGTGGACAACAAAAACAACAATCCGAAGATTATCCTCTCGCGTACTTCTCCGGTTTTCCTGCAGCGCTTGTTCGAGATGGAAGTACCTGAAATAAACGATGGCTTGATTACCATCAAAAAGATTGCCCGTATTCCCGGTGAACGTGCTAAGATTGCGGTAGAATCTTATGATGACAGAATTGATCCCGTAGGAGCCTGTGTAGGTGTAAAGGGAAGTCGTATTCATGGCATCGTACGTGAACTTCGCAATGAAAACATTGATGTGATTAATTATACATCAAATATTTCATTGTTTATCCAGCGTGCTTTAAGCCCGGCCAAAATCTCTTCTATTCGGTTGAATGAAGAAGAACGTAAAGCTGAGGTATTCCTGAAACCGGAAGAGGTATCGTTGGCTATTGGTAAAGGCGGTTTGAATATCAAACTGGCCAGTATGTTGACCGAGTACACTATCGACGTGTTCCGTGAGTTGGATGAAAACGCGCAGGATGAAGACATTTATCTGGATGAATTCAGAGATGAAATCGACGGATGGGTGATTGATGCTATTAAAGCAATTGGCATTGATACGGCTAAGTCCGTATTGACTGCACCTCGCGAAATGCTGATTGAAAAAACGGATCTGGAAGAAGAGACGGTGGACGAGGTATTACGCATTTTGAAATCGGAGTTTGAAGATAATGAATAATAGATCAATGCGATGATGTGCCGATATGCCAATAAACAGAAAGGGCGTATAGGAATTGGCACATTGGCATATTGAACGATTATCAAATTATTCTTTCTCCATTATTCTTTAAATTAAAGTATGACGATAAGGTTAAACAAAGTTACAAGAGATTTAAATGTAGGAATCGCGACGGTAGTTGAGTTCTTGCAAAAGAAGGGGTATACCGTTGAGGCAAACCCGAATACGAAAATTACCGAGGAGCAGTATGCAATGCTCGTGAAAGAGTTCAGCACAGATAAGAACCTTAGACTTGAATCGGAACGTTTCATTCAGGAACGTCAAAACAAAGATCGCAACAAGGCGTCTGTTTCTATCGATGGTTATGATAAAAAAGAGCCGGAGAAAACTGTTGCTGATGATGTGATTAAGACGGTCATTCCGGAGGATGTACGTCCGAAGTTTAAACCTGTCGGAAAAATAGATTTAGATAAACTGAACCGGAGAACTGAAAAAGAGCCGGTGAAAGAAGAACCGAAACCACAACCTGTAGTAGCTACTGAAGAAAAGAAGGTGGCGGAAGAGGTTAAGCCTGTTGTCAACGAAGTGAAAAAAGAAGAAGTCGCTACGGCTCCTGTTGCTTCGGAATCGAAACCGGTGAAAGAAGAACCGAAACCGGTGGTGGTTGAAAAGCCTGCAGAAACAGAGAAGAAAGTGGTTGAGGAAGTCAAGAAAGAAGAACCCAAAGTCGTGGTATCTCCAGAAAAAACAGAGAAGAAAGAAGAGAAACCGGTAGCAGAAGCACCGGCTACTCCAGTAGAGAAGGAAGAGGAGGGCGTATTTAAGATTCGTCCGACTGAGTTTGTATCTAAGATTAATGTTATCGGACAGATTGACTTGGCTGCATTGAATCAGTCGACTCGTCCGAAGAAAAAATCGAAAGAAGAAAAACGGAAAGAGCGTGAAGAAAAGGAAAAACTTCGTCAGGATCAGAAGAAACAGATGAAGGAAGCCATCATCAAGGAAATCCGTAAAGAAGATAATAAACAAGCTAAAGTAGCCGGTAAAGAAAATCTTGATCCCAACGGTAAGAAGAAACGTAACCGCATCAACAACAATAAAGAAAAAGTAGATGTGAACAACGTTGCTTCTAACTTTGCGCACCCCACTCCAAACAGTGAGCGTACCAATAATAACCGTGGAGGAAATCAGCAAGGTGGCGGCGGACAAAACAGAAACCGTAACAATAATAATAAAGATCGCTTTAAGAAGCCTGTAGTGAAGCAGGAAGTGAGCGAAGAAGATGTAGCAAAGCAGGTAAAAGAAACTTTGGCTCGTCTGACAAGTAAAGGTAAGAACAAAGGAGCCAAATATCGCAAGGAGAAACGTGATTTGGTATCGAACCGTATGCAGGAACTGGAAGATCAGGAGATGGCAGAAAGCAAGGTACTGAAATTGACAGAATTCGTGACTGCCAATGAATTGGCCAGTATGATGAATGTATCTGTTAATCAGGTTATCGGAACTTGTATGAGTATAGGTATGATGGTTTCTATCAACCAGCGTCTGGATGCGGAAACAATCAACCTTGTTGCTGAAGAATTCGGATTTAAGACCGAATATGTCAGTGCGGAGGTAGCTCAGGCCATTGTTGAAGAGGAAGATGCTCCGGAAGATTTGGAACACCGTGCTCCGATTGTTACAGTAATGGGTCACGTAGACCACGGTAAAACTTCATTGCTTGACTATATCCGTAAGGCAAATGTAATTGCGGGTGAAGCCGGAGGTATCACACAGCATATCGGTGCATATCACGTTACATTGGAGGACGGACGTAAGATTACATTCCTTGATACTCCGGGTCACGAAGCGTTTACTGCAATGCGTGCCCGTGGTGCGAAGGTAACGGATATCGCGATTATTATCGTAGCTGCCGATGATGATGTAATGCCTCAAACTAAGGAAGCTATCAATCACGCTGCGGCTGCGGGTGTTCCTATAGTATTTGCTATTAATAAGATTGATAAACCCCATGCTAATCCGGAGAAAATTAAAGAGACACTGGCTCAGATGAATTATCTCGTAGAAGAGTGGGGAGGTAAATACCAGTCGCAGGATATTTCGGCCAAGAAAGGTCTTGGAGTACCCGAACTGATGGAGAAAGTCCTTCTGGAGGCAGAAATGCTCGATTTGAAGGCAAATCCGAACCGCAATGCTACGGGTTCAATTATTGAATCAACTCTGGACAAGGGACGTGGATATGTTGCTACTGTATTGGTTTCCAATGGTACGCTGAAGGTAGGTGATATTGTGCTTGCCGGAACAAGTTACGGCCGTGTAAAGGCTATGTTCAATGAACGTAATCAACGCGTAACACAAGCTGGACCTTCGGAACCGGTATTGATTCTCGGTTTAAATGGGGCTCCTGCCGCAGGTGATACATTCCATGTGATTGAGACTGATCAAGAGGCCCGTGAAATTGCCAATAAGCGTGAACAATTGCAGCGTGAACAGGGATTGCGTACTCAGAAGCTGTTGACTCTCGATGAAGTGGGACGTCGTATTGCTTTGGGTAACTTCCAGGAACTGAACGTAATTGTGAAAGGTGATGTGGACGGCTCTATCGAAGCATTGAGTGATTCGTTGATCAAGTTGTCTACCGAACAGATTCAGGTTAATGTGATCCACAAGGCTGTAGGTCAGATTTCAGAATCGGATGTGACATTGGCAGCTGCTTCAGATGCTATTATCATTGGATTCCAGGTGCGTCCGTCAGCTTCAGCGCGCAAGTTTGCCGAGCAGGAAGGAGTAGATATACGTTTGTATTCTGTAATTTACGCTGCTATCGAAGAGGTGAAGGCTGCTATGGAAGGTATGCTTGCTCCGGAAGTGAAAGAGGTGGTGACTGCTACTATCGAAGTGCGTGAGGTATTCCACATTACTAAGGTGGGTACTGTGGCCGGTGCCGTTGTGAAAGAAGGCAAGGTGAAACGTTCGGATAAGGCTCGTCTGATCCGTGATGGTATCGTAATCTTCTCAGGTTCTATTAATGCCTTGAAGCGCTTTAAAGATGATGTGAAGGAAGTAGGTACAAACTTTGAATGTGGTATCAGCCTTGTCAACTACAACGATTTGAAGGTAGGGGATATGATTGAAACTTACGAAGAAGTAGAAGTGAAGCAAACTTTATAATTCTCACGAAACTGAAAATATACGGAGGCACAGAGTGATTACAACTCCGTGTCTCCGTTTTCGTTTTACATAGAATGACTACCATAGATATTATCATACTGATTGCCCTTGGAGCCGGTGTTATTATCGGATTTATGAAAGGCTTTATCCGGCAGCTTGCCTCCATACTTGGATTGATTGTGGGGTTGCTGGCAGCCAAAGCTTTGTATACTTCACTGGCTGTAAAGCTATGTCCTACAGTGACAGATTCCATGACTGTGGCACAGATATTGGCATTTGTCATTATTTGGATAGCTGTACCATTAATCTTTACGTTAGTGGCTTCAGTGTTGACAAAGGCGATGGAGGCAGTTTCGCTTGGCTGGCTGAATCGTTTGCTTGGAGCCGGACTTGGAGCCTTGAAATATCTTTTACTGGTGAGTCTGGTTGTCTGTGTCATTCAATTCATAGATACAGATAGCCAGTTGATTAGTCAAACAAAGAAGGAGGAATCCTTGTTATATTATCCTATGGAAAGGTTTGCGGGAATGTTCTTTCCCGCAGCAAAAGAGGTTACACAACAATATATACTCAAATAAAAATGATGCAACAAGAAGAACCCAATAAATATGTAAAAGAACTCACGCAGGAGAAGTACAAATATGGCTTCACTACGGAGGTACATACAGATATCATAGAGAAGGGACTCAATGAAGACGTAGTGCGGCTTATCTCGTCTAAAAAGAACGAGCCGGACTGGTTGTTGGAATTCCGTCTGAAAGCCTATCGTCATTGGCTGACACTGGAGATGCCTACCTGGGCACACTTGCGTATACCTGAGATTGACTATCAGGCCATTTCGTATTATGCCGACCCTACAAAGAAGAAAGAAGGTCCGAAGAGTATGGATGAAGTTGATCCGGAACTAATAAAGACATTCAATAAACTGGGTATTCCTTTGGAAGAGCAAATGGCACTGAGCGGTATGGCTGTGGATGCAGTGATGGATTCAGTATCTGTGAAAACGACCTTTAAGGAAACACTGATGGAGAAAGGTATTATCTTTTGTTCGTTCAGTGAAGCAGTGCGTGAACATCCCGACCTGGTGAAGAAGTATCTTGGATCTGTAGTAGGTTATCGGGATAACTTTTTTGCTGCATTAAATTCCGCGGTATTTTCAGACGGTTCTTTCGTTTATATTCCTAAAGGGGTACGTTGTCCGATGGAACTTTCCACATACTTCCGTATCAACGCAGCCAATACCGGGCAGTTCGAACGTACATTAATCGTAGCAGATGACGATAGCTATGTTTCCTATCTGGAAGGTTGTACCGCCCCAATGCGGGACGAGAATCAATTACATGCCGCTATTGTCGAGATTGTGGTACACGATCGTGCAGAAGTAAAATACAGTACCGTTCAGAATTGGTATCCGGGTGATGCCGAAGGTAAAGGTGGAGTATACAATTTTGTGACGAAACGTGGTAATTGTAAAGGAGTAGATAGCAAACTCTCGTGGACTCAGGTTGAGACGGGATCAGCCATTACCTGGAAATACCCTTCTTGTATTCTCTCAGGTGATAATTCTACCGCTGAATTTTATTCGGTAGCAGTGACAAACAATTACCAACAGGCAGATACAGGAACTAAAATGATTCATTTAGGTAAGAATACCCGTAGTACGATTGTCAGTAAAGGTATATCTGCCGGAAAAAGTGAGAACTCTTACCGTGGGCTGGTTCGTGTAGCCGAAAAGGCGGATAATGCCCGTAATTATAGCCAGTGTGATTCATTGTTGCTGGGTGATAAGTGTGGTGCACATACTTTCCCCTACATGGATATCCATAACGAAACAGCAGTTGTTGAACATGAAGCAACTACCAGTAAGATTAGTGAAGATCAGATATTCTATTGTAATCAGCGTGGCATCTCCACTGAAGATGCCATTGGGCTGATTGTAAACGGCTATGCAAAGGAGGTACTTAATAAACTTCCGATGGAATTTGCTGTAGAAGCTCAGAAGTTGCTTACGATCTCTCTTGAAGGTAGTGTAGGATAATGGGGTGCAAACGAATTGGTTGGTTATTGATATTCCTGCTTTATGTAGGTATAGCGTTTGCACAGAATCTGGATGATCAGGAGAGAAGATGGGCAATCAGTGGCTCTTGGGGAGGAGACTGGCCGATAGTAACAAAGAACACACTTTCGGGAAAAGCTGTTTCTACAGGCCATATACATACTTTATTGCTGGAGTATTATATTCCTTATACCCGTTTCTCTTTGAAGGGCGGTTATACAGGTGAAGAGATAAAACTGAATCCCGGTATTTCTGCCTCACTGAGCAATCTGGAAGTGGGAGGGCGATACTATTTCCTGCCACAACGTTTTGTGATTCAGCCTTACGGGGGACTCTCCACAGCATGGAATCTGTCTCCACGTCGACAATACGGCATAACCAGTGGCAGTTACTACGATCCTTCAAGGCAGGAATTTCGTAAAGACTACGATTGCCGATATCAGGTAAAAGAACCGCTATTCACTATCTCTCCGGTGATAGGGGCCGATATATATTTTCTTTCGTGTCTTGCTTTCACCCTGGAGTATAATTTCCGGATGGGCATTGCCGGAAGAATGAATGGAGAAGTAGAGAAGACTAATTCCCGGGGGACCGGGATAGTGTGTAGTAGCGGGATGCGGCAGACATTAAGCGTAGGAGTGAAAGTGAATTTTCCTTTTACTATTACGCAGACAGACGGCAATTCCATACTGCAATTGTTGGACGAAGTTATTTTTGGAGAAGAATAGATAATGAAATAATTGATAAGATCATGTTAGAGATAAAAGACCTGCATGCCAGCATTAACGGCAAAGAGATATTGAAAGGCATCAACTTGACGGTGAATCCGGGCGAAGTACATGCCATTATGGGACCCAATGGTTCAGGTAAGAGTACGCTTTCTTCTGTTCTGGTAGGTAATCCTGCTTTTGAAGTGACGAAAGGGAGTATTACATTCTACGGTAAGAACCTTTTGGAATTAAGTCCTGAAGACCGTAGCCACGAAGGTATCTTCCTTAGTTTTCAGTATCCGGTAGAGATTCCGGGTGTGAGCATGGTTAACTTTATGCGTGCTGCTGTCAATGAACAGCGTAAATACAAAGGTTTGCCTGCTCTGACAGCCAGTGAGTTCCTGAAGCTGATGCGTGAAAAGCGTGCAGTAGTTGAGTTGGATAACAAATTGGCAAACCGCTCGGTAAATGAAGGCTTCTCGGGTGGAGAGAAAAAACGTAACGAGATTTTCCAGATGGCTATGCTCGAACCCCGTCTTAGCATTCTGGACGAGACGGACTCCGGACTCGATATCGATGCGCTTCGTATTGTAGCCGAAGGAGTAAACAAATTGAAGACACCCGATACCAGTTGTATTGTCATCACTCACTACCAGCGTTTGTTGGATTACATAAAGCCAGATATCGTACATGTGCTCTATAAGGGACGTATTGTGAAGACAGCAGGTCCGGAGCTCGCTCTTGAGCTGGAAGAAAAAGGATACGATTGGATTAAGAAGGAATTAGGAGAATGAGTGTGATTATGAATGTAGAACAGCAATACATAGATCTTTTTGCTCAGTGTGAAGCGATGATCTGTCGTCATAGTGCCGAGCCCATGAATGCTCCCCGGGCGGCAGCTTTTGCTGATTTCGAGCGTCAGGGATTTCCTACGCGGAAGCAGGAAAAGTACAAATACACGGATGTCAGTAAATTCTTCGAGCCGGATTACGGCTTGAACCTGAATCGTCTACCCATTCCGGTGAATCCTTATGAGGTGTTTAAATGCGATGTTCCGAATATGAGTACCTCATTGTTTTTTGTGGTGAACGATGCATTCTACAATCAGGCACTTCCTAAGTCCGGATTACCTGAGGGAGTTATTTTCGGCGGTCTGAGAGAAATGGCTGAGCAACATCCGGAACTTGTAAAAAAGTATTATGGTAAGTTGGCAGATACTTCGAAGGATGCAGTAACGGCCTTTAATACAGCTTTTACTCAAGACGGAGTACTGATGTATGTCCCGAAGAATGTGGTTGTTGATAAACCCATCCAGTTGGTTAATATACTTCGTGCAGATGTCAATTTCATGGTAAACCGACGTGTGCTGATTATCCTTGAAGAGGGAGCTCAGGCCCGTTTGCTGGTTTGTGATCATGCCATGGATAATGTGAACTTTCTGGCAACGCAAGTCATTGAAGTGTTTGCGGAAGAAAATTCTGTTTTCGATCTTTACGAACTGGAAGAGACCCATACCAGCACAGTGCGTTTCAGCAATCTGTATGTGAAGCAGGGAGCGAATAGCAATGTACTGCTCAATGGGATGACACTTCACAACGGGACAACCCGTAATACGACAGAGGTTACCCTTGCCGGTGAAGGTGCCGAGATTAATCTTTGTGGCATGGCCATTGCCGATAAGAACCAACATGTGGACAATAATACTTCTATAGATCATGCTGTGCCGAATTGTACCAGTAATGAGTTATTCAAGTATGTACTTGATGATCAGTCAGTGGGTGCCTTTGCCGGATTGGTACTTGTACGTCCGGATGCACAACATACCAGTTCTCAGCAGACAAACCGTAACCTCTGTGCCACTCGTGATGCCCGTATGTATACTCAGCCACAATTGGAGATATATGCCGACGATGTAAAATGCTCCCATGGAGCTACAGTAGGTCAATTGGACGAAAATGCTCTCTTCTACATGCGTGCTCGTGGTATTGCAGAGAAGGAAGCCCGTTTGCTGTTGATGTTTGCTTTTGTCAACGAGGTGATTGATACCATTCGTTTGGAGGCATTGAAAGATCGCCTGCATTTATTGGTTGAAAAACGTTTCCGTGGTGAACTGAATAAGTGCCAGGGGTGTTCTATTTGCAAATAATCAGTGATAAAATGAATATTCAGAAGATACGTGAAGACTTTCCCATACTCGGCCGTACGGTATATGGCAAGCCTTTGGTTTATTTAGATAACGGAGCGACTACTCAGAAGCCGCGCTTGGTGATTGACTCGATTGTAGATGAATATTACTCGGTCAATGCGAATGTACACCGTGGGGTTCATTTCCTGTCTCAACAGGCAACAGAACTGCATGAGGCCTCACGTGAGACTGTGCGTCAGTTCATTAATGCACGTAGTACTCGTGAAGTCATTTTCACTCGCGGCACTACAGAGAGCATTAATTTAATTGTTTCCAGTTTTGGTGAAGAGTTCATGCAAGAGGGGGATGAAGTGATTATTTCAGTGATGGAACACCACAGTAACATCGTACCTTGGCAGTTGCTGGCAGCCCGTAAAGGGATTGCGATTAAAGTCATTCCGATGAATGATAAAGGTGAGCTGTTACTTGATGAATATGAAAAGCTTTTTTCTGAGCGTACTAAGATCGTCAGTGTAACTCAAGTATCCAATGTATTGGGAACAATCAATCCGGTAAAAGAGA
This sequence comes from Bacteroides sp. 11BF, assembly GCF_019633765.1. NCBI lineage: Bacteria > Pseudomonadati > Bacteroidota > Bacteroidia > Bacteroidales > Bacteroidaceae > Bacteroides > Bacteroides sp. 11BF. The sequence goes on along the minus strand of NZ_JAFKPJ010000010.1, from coordinate 137,953 downwards.
TGATTGCCACAGCACATGCCCATGGAGTACCTGTCATGATAGACGGTGCCCAGTCCATTCCTCATATGAAGGTGGATGTACAGGAACTGGATGCTGATTTTTTTGTTTTTTCGGGTCATAAGGTATATGGACCGACCGGAATCGGTGTCCTGTATGGAAAGGAAGATTGGCTTGAGCGTCTTCCGCCTTATCAGGGTGGGGGAGAGATGATTCAGTCCGTTTCTTTTGAGAAAACCGTTTTTGGTGAATTGCCTTTTAAGTTTGAGGCTGGAACTCCCGATTATATTGCTACTACCGGACTTGCCAAGGCTTTGGATTATGTCACAGGCATTGGTTTAGATCATATAGCTGACCACGAACATGAGCTTACCATCTATGCTATGCAGCGATTGAAAGAGATCCCGGGTATGCGTATCTTTGGTGAGGCAGCACATAAAAGTAGCGTAGTTTCTTTCTTGGTAGGTGACATACATCATCTGGATATGGGGACTCTGCTCGATCGGCTGGGTATTGCCGTTCGTACCGGTCATCATTGTGCAGAACCATTAATGCACCGTTTGGGTATTGAAGGTACAGTTCGTGCATCTTTTGCTATGTACAATACAAAAGAAGAAATTGATGAACTTGTAGCCGGCATCGAGCGGGTTAGTAAGATGTTCTAAGCCAGTGTGTGTATTCTGACAAATATTAAAGTGTCGTGAAAGTAATGGGTTTTCACGACACTTTTTTTATAATATCCGAGTGTTGAAATTATATTGATAAAAGGCGAGTCTTCGAGTATATCATTAGATGTTAAGTGGATAAAGTTTCATTTCCGAATGTAGCTTTTGAGAATATACAAATAATAAATAGCCGGTTCCTTGTAACTTTTCGCCTCTTTTTGCGTCTAATAATAATATAAACCTTATAAATAGAAAAGAATATGTTATTAGCAACCACTCCGATAATCGAAGGAAAACGAATAACCACTTATTATGGTATTGTGTCAGGAGAAACCATTATAGGTGCCAATGTTTTCCGTGACTTTTTTGCCAGTATTCGTGATATAGTAGGCGGACGTTCCGGTTCGTATGAGGAAGTGCTTCGTGAGGCAAAGGATACTGCTCTGAAAGAAATGTCTGAGCAGGCTCGCCAAATGGGTGCTAACGCTGTAATTGGCGTTGATTTGGATTATGAAACCGTTGGAGGAAGTGGCAGTATGCTGATGGTGACTGCAAGTGGAACAGCCGTATTTTTGGAATAAAAATAATTATCTGATTGTGATAATGGCGAGCTTAGAGTAAAAGCTCGCCATTATTTTTATTGCATTATCTAAAACTTTTTTTTCCTATCAAAGGATAAGATTAAGGAAAGGCTTCCTTATGAAAAAATATAAATAATATGGGATTTCTTTTATTTCAAATAAACTTGCTTTATTTCATCAGCATAATTGTGATAAATTGTTTTAGCTATCTCTATTTCTTTCTTGACAGGTATTGCAGAAAACCCTTCCTTATTTTCTATCCAACTGGTTTCCATCGCAAAGAAGTCAATTTCTTTTGGATTTTTTTCTTCTAACTTAGCGCGAAGATAATCGAAGTATCTTTTCCAACGCGGAGCGTATAAAGTGCTCAATATTCCGTTCCATTCTTTATGAGCATAGTCATGTAGACTTGAGTTTACAGACGTCCAAGTTGTTATCTGGCGCTTTGCATTATTTATAAACATCCTTTTTTCCGTCGGATTCGAACCACATGCCTCAGCTTGTCTTATATATTCTCCCAGTAGGAATTCTTTTCGTGTACTTAACAACAAGTCTTGATCAAGAATCATCTGGAGGAATTTTGAAGTATATAAATCAAATTTTTCTATATTCTTCTCTTTGTAAGCGTCTGATATGCATTTGTGGATATACTTACCGTAATCAGCTAACATTTGACGGGTTATATCTACTACGTCATATCGATATGTATCGATGTTTTCTAACTCTTTCTCTGCTTTTAATAGATGTCCGAGTGCTTGGAGGACATTTATAGGTTGATAATAAAGATGGGCTGTTCCCCAAGATGATACATAATCTATTTTTAATGATGGGCGAGCACAGAAATAAGATTCTTGGGGACCATCTGCAGCCCAGGGACAGTTATATACAGATGTGGACAATTGGAGCATAGCTGCTTCAGCATTGCTGTTTTCGTAACCATAGCGATATGTTGTATAATTAGTTATCCAGCTTTTTATATCTATGCTGTCTGTTCTCCAGGCCATATCATATACTATATCATAATTGATGGGATTTGTCCCTATGCCCTCTGGAGTGGTGCCTACTCCACATACATATTTACCTTTGGGATGATGCTCTGCTTTTATAACACCTGTAGCATAGCTCTGAAGCTTTCCGTACATTCCTATGCGTCCGCCAAAATTGGGTAAAGCACACCATATCCAGTTATGATCCAAGAAACCATCTTCTCTATGGAATGATGATGAAGGTTCACCACCCCACTGAGGGCGGGCACATGCCATTAAGTCGAGTACCAATGCTTCTCCATGTTTAAGTCCCTTCAATAATGCGACCGAAGGATTTCCACTCCAGCCTTGGAGTACCCATATGGCATTTGGATTGTTTGCTTTCATTACCTTATATATATTGGAAGCAGCCTCTGTTATATTTATCCCCTTTGAATTGCCTCCTTCATGAAAAGGATCTCCACCATAGTAGCGGGTTTCTCCAAATAATTTCTTTTGTTCTTCATAGAATATCCGTGCAACTTTAGCAAATAGGGGATCCGAAGGGACTAAGAATGCAGGACGTTGGTACGTAATCCATTTACCTGCATCTCGTATATCCGCATTAGGAAATTTTGTGATCATACTGTTAGGAACCATACCATAGAAGCCTTGTAGTACAGGCTCCATACCATATTCTCTCATACGATCTAACATCTTTTTTTGAAGTTTGGTTTGCCGATCAATGAATTGCTGTGAAACGGGACCGCCAAACTGTTCAAGGTTTCCCATTAACCACCATGCTTCGTAACCAGCTCCTGGTAAGAAATCGATTATTTCTTTCTCTGAGTATCCTAAACGTCTGAGTGTGTTTTGCCAAACTGCGTACTGTCCTATAACTGCTACTAATGGCATATTAATGCCTTGCATTGCCATGCGATCTATTTCATCTTCCCATTGTGTCCAATCCCAAAAGGCCATAGAGTAACTATAAGTACAATAATTCATATAATATCTCAATGGCAACGTAGCATTTACATGTATTTTTTCTTTTATTACTGGCAAAGAAGATGCATGTGACAGATTATGTCCAGTCCAACTTGTAGTGTTGTGTAGGTAATAACGCATATAATGGTTTAGTCCACGAGCCATAGAAACGCCGTTATTTCCTCGAATAATCAACTTTTTACCTTTGGTTTCTAACTCAAAGAAGTCTGTCTCGTTTATAACTTCTTCAAAGACGATATTTTTTGCTTGGTTAGGTACCATTTTATTGGCAAGACGCCTTAAGTTACTTTCTTCTGCGTGGATAATAGTAGTGCAGAAACAGAAAACCAACAGTATAAAATATGTTGTATTTTTACTTTTTATGTATGATATCATAAACTATTTTGCTTTTAAAATTAAAAAAAGAGGGTGAATCAATTTATTAAACTCATTCACCCTCTATCATATAACTATTCTATCAAAAACCGAATTTTGATTTAAATTACCATCCCGGATTCTGGATCAGATTTGGATTGATGTCAATGTAATCCTGCTTGATAGGATATAGATATTGCTTTTGAGTGAAGATTAATGGACGTTCAGGTAAAACTCTTGCCTGATAGAACTCCTCTGCTGTTGCGCCAGCTGAGGTCAATCCTCTCATTCCATTAGCGTCTTTCTCAAAGAAGCTTTCAGCCTCTTTCCAACGTTTCAGGTCATATAACCAATGTCCTTCGAAGATCAATTCATTCATTCTTTCACGACGTATAATTTTTATTAATGCATTGCCTGTCGGATTACCAAAAGCTTCTGTAAGTGTTGGCAAACCTGCTTTTTCTCGAATGGCATTAAAGTAATGAGTTGCATCAGCATCCAGTGTTCCACTATATTCAGCACATGCTTCTACATAGTTTAGATATAATTCTCCTAAACGGATAATTGGGAAGGGATATGCGTTAACAGTGAATGTACCTGAACTTAATGCTTGGTTAGAAGGGCTAACTCCTTTCTTTAAAGCATATCCGCCATAAAGATGATCAGCATTTAAGTCTGCAGCTGCTACACCATTTTGTTCTTTAAAACGAAGCTTTAAAGTTACAGTATCACCATTTATTTCGTATGGGCCACGGTCATATCCTACGAAAGCATAAAAACGAGGTTCACGTTTGCGGTGTAAATAAATAGTGGAGTCATTAGGCATAATTTTCATTCGGTCTTCCCATTTATAGGCCGGGTCTTCATCACAAGGAATTCCATTTTCGGAATAGAAAAACTCCACAGCCTCCAGTGTCGGACCGATACCGCCGATAGGGGCTTGACCACGAGGACAAAATCCTTTAGGAATAACCAATACTTGTAGAAAGTTTTGATCACTGCCAGTCTCTTTTTTGCCACTGTATCCCCAAATAAGTTCTTTATTCCATGGATCTACCATTGTATAGCGTTGATTGGCTACTGCCTGATCGAATTTGCTAAGTGGTTTACTGCTTACGTACCGGTATAGTTCATTTCCGGCTTGTTCGGCCAGTGTGATTGCTTTCTTAGTTTCATCCATTGCTGTCTTCCATTTATTTTTGTCATATACTTGGTTGATGAATGGAGTTCCATTTTTATCTCTAAAATCCGAGTAAAACTCATTATTACCATTGTATAGTGGGCTGGCTGCAAATAGATACATTCTTGCTTTTAATGCTTGGGCAACAACTTTAGTTGCACGTCCAAGATCACTGTTTGGTACAGTTAAAGGCAAATCTGTAATTGCTTTATCAAACATCTCTCCAATCATTGTAACGCATTCGTCATATGGCTTACGGGGGCGGAAGAATGTTTCTCCTTCTCCGTCCAATGGAATATCTGAATCGACAATCACTATAGGACCATAGTTTTGTAACAATACGGAGTGGAAATAAGCTATTAGAAAGTTGGTTTCTGCAAGCCATACTTTCTTTTTGGCTTCGTATTCTGCTGCTGAAATCGTCATTGGCACTACTTTATCAATATTACCCTGAAATATATAGCATTGCTTGATACCTTGGTAGCATTGTTGCCAAATATCTAAAACCGGATTACTGGAACTATATTGCAATTGCTGCATCTGCAAAAAAGAGAACCACTGTAGTCCCCAGTGTTTGGAACAAACAGTCTCGTTTGACATTAGCCAACTGAAGTTAGTACGGCAGTTGTTATATTGAGGGATAAAAGAGTAACAAGAATAGATAAAGTTCTCAGCCGTTGTTTCATTTTTAAAAGCGTCTTCCAATGTGGCAGTATCGTCTGGCACTATATCCAAATAGTCACAGCTATGGAAGAGAACTGCAGAAAGGAGTGTAAGAATAAATATTAGCTTTTTCATATGAACTCATTTAAAATGTTAATTGTAAACCGATTGTTGCAACACGTAAGTTTGGATAAGTTAGTCCTTTACCTCCACCAAGTTCCGGATCCCAATGTTTGAATGGAGAGAAGGTAAGCAAGTTTTGCCCTGATATAAAGAGGCGTGCCACCTTATAGGTATAACCTATTTCTACATTTTTGAGGCGCAAGAAAGCGGCACTTCTCAACCAGTAAGTCGAATTCATAAAGTTATTATGTGAGTCGAGATTACTGATTAAACGGGGATATTCTGCATTTGGATTAGGATTCTCCTCAGTCCAATAATCTTTAGCTATAAAATCGAGTAAAGTTGTTTGGTCGGATGTAAACGGATGAATGTTCTGCATCATTAAACTTGTTTTAGCCACTCCTTGGAAGAAGACAGAGAAATCAAAGTTTTTATATTGCACAGAGCCTCCGAAGCCATATACAATTTGAGGGACAGTTGGATCACCTATTTCAGTCATATCATTACTGTCGATTTTTCCGTCTCCATTTAAATCTTTGTATTTAATGTCTCCTGGTTTCAGGTTAGGGGAGAAGGTTTGTTCCGGGCTGTTCTCAACATCTGCTTCATCTTTAAATAATCCTAATGCTATCAAGCCGGTATAGCGGTTCAGTGGTTTTCCGATTTCTGAGCGATAAGATTCGTTTTCTGGATAACTAGGTTCGTCTGCTTCAAGAAGTTCATTTTTTGCATATGTGAAACTACCCTTTAACGATACAATAAGATCCTTGGAGAAAGCTTTATTATACTCAATATTTAGATCGATACCTCCATTTTTAACTTTTCCTAAATTTGCATAGGGACGTAGGTCTCCTGTAATTCCTGATTCTGCCGGTACGATGTTTCTGCGCATGAAGATGTCTTTACGTGTTTCTGTAAACCAGTCAAAAGCGATATTAAGTGAATTGAATAAGCTCAAATCAAATCCTATATTGGCTTTTATGCCGGTTTCCCAGCGTGCACCTGCTGCACCATATCTTGTAATTATGGCACCAGTTCCCGTGTTTTGCCAGTCATTACCAAATGTATAGGATGCTCCGGACAGATTTACGTAGGTTAGATAAGGGAAGCGTGAATCAGTTGACGAGTTGCCTACTTTACCATAAGAACCTCTGATTTTCAGGTTGGAAACAACATTCCTCAATGGAGTGAAGAAGCTTTCGTTGGAGATATTGTAACCGACAGCTACTGAGGGGAAGAAGCCGAAACGTTTGCCTTCTCCAAAGTTTTCGCTACCATTATATCCAAAATTGGCTTCGATCATGTATTTATTATCATAGCCATAAGTTACGCGTCCTGCAATACCTTGATTGCGTACTGGTAAAGTTGCGTAAAAGTCAGCTGGCGCATTTTCATTGTAATCTCTCTGTAGATATACTAACATTGCTCCAACATCGTGTTTATCTCCGAAAGTTTGTGCATAGTCCAGTGAAAGTTGATAGTTAAGTAAACGGTCACCTCCATTGGATGTGGTCGTAGTAAGTGCTTTACTACCTTTTGTGATAGCCTCATAGGTGTAATTGTATTCTCCGTTGGTTCCTTGTTCATAGTCTTTGATTCCGTAAAAATAAGGGGTAAAAGAACGTACTACGTTGGTTGTAGCCCAGTTTTTGAAAGATACCAGACCCTTAGCTTTTAATCCTGGAACAATGAATTTGAGGTCTTGCTCAAGATCAAGACTCGCAATCATAGTAGATTCGTTCTTTTCGGAATATCCGCCGACCATTTCAGCGTATGGGTTACGATATTTGCCGGCAATTGGTCCACCATTACGGTTACCAAAGAGGATATAGTCTTCACCATTTTGTGCAGGAAGTACTGGAGCAAACATAACGGGTGGTGCTTCGAAAATGCCTTGATAGATCGCATCGGTTCCAGCGGCAGAACCTGAGTAATCCAGTACTTGAGCGTTCAGTCTCACGTTAGCCTTGGTGGTTGACGTTAAATTGACGCCCACATTTGCTTGTAAGGATAAACGTAGTTGATTGATATTGTTATCAAAGTTGTTCTTGGAGTCTTTCTTTAGCATACCGTTATCATTGTTTAGTGTACCGCTAAGGAAATAAGTGACACGTTTACCACCACCAGTAACATTTACATTGGCAGATTGAGTAGTGGTGAAATCCTTAAATAGATAATCCTCCCAATCTACATTAGGGTAAATATATGGATTTAATTGATTACGTGTTCCGTCAATAACCTCTTGAGAATAATAAGGTTGTGCATCTGGAGTGCGGTTTAGTACTGCATTGTTTCTCGCAATCATATAGTCTACGCCATCTGCTACTTTTACGGTTCTGGTAGGCTGTGTAAAAGAATTCTGTACGCGAATATTGATTCGTGCTTTCTCCATATCTTTACCGCTTCTGGTTGTAATCAACATGACACCATTGGCACCACGTGCGCCATATAGCGCTGTAGCTGTTGCATCTTTTAGAATTGAGAATCCTTCGATTACTTCTGGTGAAAGAGCATTCAAGTCACTAATAGATACTTCTACATTATCGATAAAAACGAGTGGAGATGTGTTACTGGCAAAGGTCGAAATACCACGTATCCAGAAATTTGCTCCGTCAGCACCCGGTTCACCGCCACGTTGCACTGCTACTACACCGGCAATGCGGCCGGCAAATGAATTGCTTAGCGTACTTGATGGGGAACGGAGCTCACTGGCTTTTACCGTTTGTACAGCTCCCACTACACTGGCTTTTTTTTGGGCACCAAATCCGACGACGACAACTTCGTCAAGTTGTTTAGCATCTGGAGTTATCTTTAAAATGACGTTTGTTTTACCATTTAAAGGAAACTCGGTAGGAGTATATCCGATAAAAGTAGCTACCAGAACTGTATTTGCTGGGACTGTAAGGGTAAAGTTTCCCTCTATATCTGTCATTGTGCCTTGTGCCTTATTACCTTTTACCACAACATTGGCTCCTGGAACTCCTTCACCGTTTTCATCGAGAACTTTTCCGGTGACTTTTACTTCTTTTACTTGCTGTTGTGGGGCTTCTTCTTTTACTTTGCTAACTGTAATTTGCCGATTATTAATGTTATACTTTAATCCTGCCTCTTCTGACAGGATATTCAGAATGTCTTCTACATTTTGTTTATCTACTGATATTGACACTCTCTTTTGTAATACAGGTAAAAGATCCTTTGAATACAGTATAACAAACTCACTGTTTTTCTCGATATAGTCCAATATCTCTTTTACTGTTTTATTACTTGAATGGAGTGTGAAAACAGTTTGCTGGGCATAAGTCTTTGCTGCATAAACAGGAGTATTGATACTCGGTATAAGCAAAAAAATACTAATTAATAAAAAAAAGGACGTAATCCTCCCTGCCTTATGACAAGGAATTGCTTTCTTTTTCATACTTTTACATTGATTTTAGTTAATCATTAAAGTTTGTGATTTAATAAAAAGTCATTAGAGTCGGATAATATGGGCGTATTATCCGATTTTCTTTTTTATTCGCTTTCTTTCTACATAATGGTGTGTTTTTTTAAGGTTAAACATTGGTTACTTAAAACTTGTGTTATTCTATATAGATTACATTGTTTTTCATTGTATATTCAGCAGGTAAAATAGACCGAATCGACTTCATTACCTGATTTAAATCATCATTTAAATAGAGCTTACCAAACATTTGCTCGTTTTCTATAGCAGCATCGCATCGGATATTCTGGCCATAATAATCTTGTAACCGTTGCAAAACTTGCTTTAGACTTTCTCCTTGTAGAGTCCATATTCCGTCAATCCAACTGATATAATCACGGGCATCTACTTTCGCTTTACCGGTTATGCCTGCCTGGCTGAGTTCTACCTTTTCATTAGGTGCCATCTTGATATGGCGGTTCTGCTGATCTTTCACATTTACCGAACCTTCTACCAGTACAACAGTAGCCTTTTCTTGACCTTTATAGGCTGATATGTTGAAGGATGTGCCCAATACACTTACCTCAAATCCGGAGGTATTCACAATAAAAGGTTTCGAAGCATCATGGGCTACTTTCAGATATACTTCTCCTTCCACATAAATTTCTCTGTACTTTCCTTCAAATGTACGAGGGTAAATGACTTTACTCCCGGAGTTAATCCATATCTTGCTGTTATCGGCCAAAACAATTTGTGAGCGTTTGCCCTTAGGAACGATAATCTGGTTGTATGCCTCTTTGCTGTCATCCTCTGTAAGTTTATTGGAGTTGACTTGTACTTGTCCGGTAGCAGAATAAGTGACTTGGGCATTATTATCCAATTCTATTTTCTTTTGGTCCGAAACAACCAGTGTAACCTCTTTTATATCTTGAGGTATTTCTGTTTGCAGGCTTTGCGCTATCTTATTTAAGTCGTGCCTTTCTTCATCATTCATCAAAAGAAAGCAAGTAATCCCTATTAACATAGCTACAGATGCAGCTGCCAATGAATACCTCATGATGCTGAACCATTGTATGGACTTGCCGCTTTTCTTGATGTGGCTGACAGATGTGCTGTCGGCATTTATTTTGTTTTGTACCTTTTCCCATATATCCGTTTCCTCTGTTTCTGGGGGAAAACATTGGTTCCAAAGAAAGTCGAGTTTATCATATTCGGCTTGTTCCTCCGGAGATGCGAATGATTTCTTTTCCGGATGATCGCCATCCTTATTCAGGAAGGAAGCAAATAATTTAAACTTATTCTTTCTCATTACTTTAATAGGGTTACATAAATAAAGACGCAACTTCTTTAAGAATCTCCTATTCCTATTCTATTTTTTCTTTAAATTATCTTCCGATTTATTTTCTCAGGCCTTCTGAAATTATTTCTAATGCTTTGGCAATGTGTATATTAATGGTCTTTACAGAGATGTTCAGTATTTTGGCAATTTCTTTGTAAGGCAAACGTTCCATCTTTGCAAGAACAAAGACCATTTTACATTTGGGTGGAAGTGTCTGGATGAGATGATTGATTTGGGCGATTTCTTCCCGGCTGATAATCTGTTCGTCGGGTGTTTGCAGGTTGCCGGTTATTTGGAAATCGTCAATCTCCTCCCAAGAAGAGATTTCATTTGAATTTTCGGCTTTCCGCAGATAGGAGATAGCCTTGTTGTGGGTTAAAGTAAGTAACCAGGCTTTTATATTCTTGATTTCTTCTATTTCTTCCCGGTGCCTCCATACATCCAGAAAGACATCACTTACTACTTCTTCAGCTATCTCTTTTATCCGTACGAAACATAAGGCATAGTAGAACAAGTCTTTCGAATAGCTATTAACAAAATGGCGGAAAGAAGTCTCTTCTCCTTTCTTTATTCTGCTGATATCTTCTATGTTGTTGTTCATATATAGAGTAATGGTTACTGCATGTACGCTGCAAAAATATAAAATATAAACTTCTTTTCTTTATATTTATTATATTGTTTCACTCTTTAATATAATAATAAATGGTAACTAAGGTCCGAATCATCTTTATTGGCCTCTATATATCAGTTCTAAATCGGCCATAAATAAAGGCGAAACATCTGATGACGTTTCGCCTTTCACATTATTGGGGGAGAGATTGATCGCAGTTGAATTTATTCAGCTATCAATTCTATCACTCGGCTATTGGTCTGTGAAGTAGTGAATGCATTCAACCCAACTTTCATAAGGTAATCACCGGAGAAAGTTTTTTCGTTACCCGGCAGATTCGATTTCCGGCCCGGCATTAGATTAATTTCTTTCACCCGGTACATTTTTCCGGCATCAAGTCCCCGGAGCTTAATCGGGAGCAGTTTCTCGCCAAAGCGGGGATGGATATCATACGCGAAGAGAACAGCTTTCGAAGCATCCGGTGCGGCATACATAATCGCCATGTGATTGCTTTCATATGGAGAGATGAGGCGGTATTGATCACCATCCAGTATGACAGGCTTCAGGCGCTTATAATTTGCCACGGCTTCTTGGCAATAAGTCAGTTCGTCCGCTTTCATATCTTTCAGGCCGATGTCGAATCCCAATTTACACATGCTGGCAACATCGGTACGGAACTTTACACTCGTCCTGCTGTTCCAACTTGTAACATGGGCACACATGGCTTTGGAAGGGAAGAATTGTGAGAAACCCCACTGGATGAACAAACGCTCTATCGGATCGGTATTGTCCGAACACCAAAACTCTGTGAAGTATTTCAGTGCTTCGTAGTCGCAACGTGCACCACCGCCGGAACATAGCATCATCGGGACATTGGGGTATTTTTCTTTGACCCGTTTCAATACATTATATATACCGCGTACATGATTGATATAGAGTTGTCCTTGTTTGTCTTTCAGATAGGGAGAATAGATATTGGTGATGGGGCTGTTGCAATCCCACTTAAAGAAAGCTACATCAGGGTTTTCCGTCATAATCTTATCGACTACGCCGAATACGAAATCCTGTACTTTGGGGTTGCTCAGGTCGAGTACCAATTGATTGCGGTAATAATAAGTTTCACGGTTCGGATAATGGATTGCCCAGTCGGGATGTGCTTCGAACAGATCACTTTGAGGATTCACCATCTCCGGTTCTATCCAGATACCGAATTTGACACCGGCTTCTTTCGCTTTCTCTACTAATGCAGGGATACCTCCGGGAAGTTTGCTTTTCATTGCTTCCCAATCGCCCAGGCCGGCATGATCGTCGTTGCGTGGATGTTTATTCCCAAACCAGCCATCGTCGAGCAGAAACATATCTACACCCAGATGTTTGGCTTCTTTCATCAATTTACCCAATAACTCTTCATCGAAAGTGAAATAAGTGTTCTCCCAATTATTGAGGAGAGTCATCCGGTCTCCCTGGCCATCTTTCAGTTGGTAGTTGCGTGCCCAGTTGTGTAAATTGCGGCTGGCTTCTCCCGTACCGTTGTTACTCAGGGTAAAGATAAATTCCGGGGTAGTGAATATTTCGTTTGCTTTTAATTGATAATCCGAAGCATATGGGTTGATGGCAGGGATTACCCGCAAGTTCCCCTCGTTGTCTACCTCAAAAGTAAACTGGAAGTTGCCTGTCCAGCCAATGGTACCCAACATTACTTGTCCCTGATGTTCTTGTGCAGGCTGTTCCAGTCCGAGTTCGAAGAAAGGTTGCATGTGCATGGCTGCGCGGCTTCCTAATTTTGTATCGAGAATTTTTTTGCCCGGTTGCAATTGTTGTGTACTCATCTGTACCTCTTTGGCCCAGTCACTGCTGAATTCGGTGAGATAATATTTTTGGTTTGCGAAATAAAGCATCGTTGAAGCATAACGCCATAGAGTGACCGGTTTCTTCTGTTGATGCGTGATCTCACTCCATGTTTTGATTACATTTTGTTTAGGATAAGATACATAGTGCAACGTCACATCTACCGGATACTGGTCGTCTTTCATCCGGATGATGGTCTCTGTCCTGCCTTCTACTGTTTTCTGTTCCGAGGACACATAACGCAGGATGGTACTGGGGTTACCGTCGTTGTTTGTAATGGCTACAGCCGGTTCGAAATAGTCTTCCCCACCGGATCCCGGATATACTTCCCATCCGCGGGATCGCCCTGAAAGGTGGCTCAGGTCCCGGTCGTTTAATAGTTTGTCACCCAGATAAGCCTGATATAGGCGTCCGTTCGGAGCGACCTCTAAAATAAGGTCTGTCCGTTCTGTCGAGATGCGAATCTGCTTCGATTCTTGTGCACTTACATGGAGGCAGGCTGTAAGAACCAATAGTGTTGCAAGTAATTTTTTCATGGTATTATTATTGATGTTATAAAATATGCATTGTGCATGCAAAGTAAAGGAAACTTCGCTATATTCACAAATGAAACGAAAGGAAACAAACGGGAATCCATACTTCTGTTTGTTAAGTGGTTCTCCGGCAAGTAGTGCAACTTTCAGGGCAGATTCCTTTATTGCGGGAATTATCGTTCCGCTACTTTGTTTTTGCATAACATAAAATTGTGTAATTTTGGAGAGCTAAAAATAAAGGAGGATGAAAACAAATCTGAAACTAATTCCGGGAGCTATGCTTGTGCTTCTTTTTCTGATTACCGCCTGCAATCTCTACAGGCGACCGATTCCCGATGAGATGATAGGAGAGCATAGGATTCACCGTGCTGACGGCTTCATGACCCAGGACTATCGTTTAGCGATTAATCCGGTCAATGATTCGGTATATGATATTAAGTTGTGGGAGAAGAAGAGCTCCTCAAGAAAGCCGGAGCAGATATATTATGATGGATTACGTTTCCATTACCGGGATACTGTGCATATTTCCACGAAACGCGTCACGAGCGGTACGGAAACTTATCGGGTAAATAAAAGACGGGTAACACGAGATAAGAATCCTCGTACGTGGTATACTATTCGGCTGAGCAGTGGCGGATTTGTAATGTCTGATTCATTGATAGAGCGGCAAGGCGTTTCCGACGAGCAACATCGGAAGTGGCTTTACAAACAGTATGGCAAATTGACTTTCTGCGAAGGGAAAATTGTTTTTCTGAACAGTCGTTGTCCGGCGTTTTATTTAAAGAAGCAGGAGAGATGAAGCGTTTTGTATCTGCTCCCATTTTTCGGGGCTGGCAGAAGCAAAAGGCAAAAATATTTGGTTATCTCGTTTAGATTCAATACTTTTAGGCTTTCGTTAAACCTTTAAATATTGTACGTCTATGGATAGCATCCTTTTCTGGCTTGTTCCGCTTGCCTCTGTTCTGGCTCTCTGTTTTGCGCTCTATTTTCATAAGCAAATGATGAAAGAGAGCGAAGGTACTCCGCAAATGATTAAGATTGCCGCTGCTGTACGTCGGGGCGCTATGTCTTATCTGAAGCAACAGTATAAGATTGTTGGCTGGGTCTTTCTGGGACTCGTGATTCTGTTCTCTGTAATGGCTTATGGTTTTCAGGTACAGAATGCCTGGGTACCGATAGCCTTTCTGACCGGGGGCTTTTTCTCCGGACTTTCGGGTTTTCTGGGAATGAAAACTGCCACTTATGCTTCGGCACGTACTGCTAACGCTGCGCGTACGTCACTGAATGCCGGACTTAGGATTGCCTTCCGAAGTGGGGCTGTGATGGGACTGGTGGTAGTAGGGTTGGGGTTGCTCGACATCTCTTTCTGGTATTTGTTGCTTAACTGGGCGATTCCCGCTGATGCACTGACACCTACCCATAAACTCTGTATCATTACCACTACGATGCTCACTTTCGGTATGGGTGCCAGTACACAGGCGCTCTTTGCCCGTGTAGGCGGGGGAATTTATACAAAGGCCGCTGATGTGGGAGCCGATCTTGTAGGTAAAGTTGAGGCCGGCATTCCGGAAGACGATCCGCGTAATCCTGCTACCATTGCCGATAATGTAGGTGATAATGTAGGCGATGTGGCAGGTATGGGTGCCGACTTGTATGAATCTTATTGTGGTTCTATTCTGGCAACGGCTGCTTTGGGTGCTGCCGCCTTTATTCATACGGGTGATACGGTGATGCAGTTTAAAGCTGTGATTGCCCCGATGCTGATTGCTGCTATCGGTATCATTCTTTCCATTATCGGTATTTTCTCTGTCCGCACCAAGGAGAATGCCACCATGAAGGATCTGCTTGGTTCGTTGGCTTGGGGAACAAATCTGAGCTCGGCTTTGATTGTAGTGGCTACTTTTTTCATCCTATGGCTCTTGCGACTGGACAACTGGATGTGGATTTCGTGCGCGGTAGTTGTAGGGCTGGTTGTGGGTATTGTCATCGGTCGTTCGACGGAATATTATACTTCTCAATCCTATCGTCCTACTCAGAAGTTGAGTGAAAGCGGTAAAACCGGTCCCGCCACAGTTATTATTTCAGGTATCGGGCTTGGTATGTTATCTACGGCTATTCCGGTGGTTGCGGTGGTGATCGGCATCATTGCCTCCTATTTGCTGGCTTCCGGTTTCGACTTCGACAATGTAGGAATGGGGCTTTATGGCATCGGTATCGCTGCTGTCGGTATGCTTTCTACATTGGGTATCACGCTTGCTACGGATGCTTATGGCCCGATAGCAGATAATGCCGGTGGCAATGCAGAAATGTCCGCTTTGGGTAAAGAGGTCCGTAAACGTACCGATGCGCTCGATTCGCTGGGAAATACAACGGCGGCTACCGGAAAAGGGTTTGCCATTGGTTCGGCAGCTCTGACAGGATTGGCATTGCTGGCATCTTATATCGAGGAGATCCGTATCGGACTGACCCGTTTGGGTAATCTGGAACTGACCTTCCCGAATGGAGATACCATTACTACGGCTAATGCCACATTTGTAGACTTCATGAATTACTATGAAGTAAACCTGATGAATCCGAAAGTACTTTCCGGTATGTTCCTCGGTTCGATGATGGCATTCCTGTTTTGTGGACTGACTATGAATGCAGTCGGTCGTGCGGCCGGACACATGGTAGATGAAGTACGACGTCAGTTCCGCGAGATGAAAGGTATCCTGACCGGAGAGACCGAACCGGATTACGAGCGTTGCGTCGCTATCTCTACGAAAGGGGCACAACGTGAAATGGTGGTTCCTTCTCTGATTGCCATCGTTGCGCCGATTCTTACCGGGCTGATATTTGGTGTCCCCGGTGTATTAGGCTTGCTGATTGGCGGATTGAGCAGTGGGTTTGTACTTGCCATTTTCATGGCCAATGCCGGCGGAGCATGGGATAATGCGAAGAAATATGTGGAAGAAGGGAACTTTGGCGGTAAAGGCAGCGAGGTACACAAAGCTACAGTGGTGGGTGATACTGTCGGTGATCCGTTTAAAGATACGTCCGGTCCGAGCCTGAATATCCTGATTAAACTGATGAGCATGGTTGCTATCGTCATGGCGGGATTGACTGTTGCCTGGAGCCTGTTCTGAGTTCTAAAAAAGACCGTTTTATCCTTCTCCTACAGAAAATGTGTTTCGATCTTCCATCTTCCACCTTTTAATGACCAATTGCTTGTATTATTGTGTGTTAACAAGGTGGAAGATGCGTTTTTAAGGCCGTTTATCTTCCACCTCTATCTTCCATCTTCCACCCTCTTTCAGGGAGGTTGGTTTAATGTTAAATATCTGGGAGTTAGATAGATGAAACTGCTTTTCTATGGATAAATGTCAGTAATAGCATTTTGCTTTCCTTCATACCTTTAGCGATTATGGTTTGAAGTTTATCCCGGCCCTTGTACCCGGGCTGGTGAGCCCGCATACCTGTGCCCATGGGCCCGCATACCCGGGCTTATGAGCCCGGGTATGCGGGCCGGGATAAAGTTATGGTAACAGATGCTTGTTCTCTTATTCTTAATGTGTTATAGATGCTATGACGGATGCTTGCTTTCTTCTTAATCTTTTTGCAGAAAAGGTAGATACTCCTATTCCGGATAGTAAGATGAGATTCGGTTTGTTCTGTTGTTCATTTCCGTTTAATTGATTACATTTGCCATGTTAAATAAAAGAAACGATGCTCTTACCCTGGTTAAACGAAGAACTGATAGAAGCCGGTTGTGATGAAGCTGGACGTGGTTGTCTGGCGGGTGCGGTTTATGCCGCTGCTGTGATCCTGCCCAAAGATTTTGAGAACGAGTTGTTGAATGACTCCAAGCAGTTGTCCGAGAAACAACGTTATGCTTTGCGCGAAGTGATTGAACGGGAAGCCATCGCTTGGGCAGTCGGCATTGTTTCACCCGAAGAGATTGATAAGATAAACATCCTGAATGCTTCGTTTCTTGCCATGCACCGGGCAGTAGATGGGCTAAAAACCCGTCCTCAGCATCTGCTGATCGATGGAAACCGTTTCAGGAAATATCCCGATATTCCCCACACCACCGTCGTAAAGGGAGACGGCAAGTATCTTTCGATAGCTGCCGCCTCTATTCTTGCAAAAACGTATCGTGACGACTATATGAATGGGCTGCATCAGGAATTTCCATGTTACGGCTGGGACCATAACAAGGGGTATCCGACGAAAAAACACCGTGCGGCTATTGCCGAAAACGGTGTTACTCCTTATCATCGTATGACCTTCAACCTGTTAGGCGATGGACAGCTGGAGTTGTTTCCTAAATAGACAATCCTTTATCAGAACCACTTTATTTTCCTGAAGATAACAAAAGAAAGAGTCGACAGGAGTACGGATATCAGAATAATCAGCATGAAGGCATGAGGCATCTCTTCCAGGTGTATATCCACATTCATGCCATAAAAACTGGCTATTAACGTGGGGATCATCAATGTGATGGAAAGGCTTGTCATGCGTTTCATGATGGCGTTCACATTGTTTGAAATGATAGACGCAAAGGCATCCATCGTCCCTGTGAGAATATCGCTGTAAATGTTGACCGTATTGAACGCCTGCTTCAGTTCAATGATAACGTCTTCCACCAACTCTTCATCCAGAAAGTCGGTATCTTGAAAGATGGTTTTCAGTTTACCGATCATCACTTCGTTGCCGCGGATGGAGGTGTTGAAGTAGACCAGTGTCTTCTGCAACTTCATTAAGCGTAGTAAATCTTCGTTACGGATGCTGCGTTCCAATTCCTTCTCGGCAGCGGTGATGTCAATATTTATCTGTTTCAGGTACTTCAGGAACCAGACTGCCGAGGAATAAATCAGGCGGAAAATCAGATCGAGTTTGTTGCGCACTTCGATTCCTTTCCGACGGGTATGCTCGATGAAATCCGGAATCATATCCGTCTGATGGTAACATACCGAAACAATGATTTCATTGTTGGTGATGATGCCGATGGGGACGGTGATGTAGGGGAGGCTGCTTTGAGTGTTCTGTACCGGTATGCGCAGAATGGTCAGCAGCCAGTTACCTTCGGTTTCCGTTCGCGGGCGTTCATCGGTATCGGCTATATCGTTTAAAAAAGATTCAGGGACTTTCAGCGTTTCGGTCAGGAATTTAAAATCACTGCTGTCCGGGCACACTACGTTGACCCAGCTGTTCGGAAGCCATTGTGCTTTTTCCACAAAGCCGGCTTCACAATAAAGATATGTTCTCATCTTATTGCCTCCTTTCGTTTGTTGATGTCCGAGCAGAGGCATTACCGCAGAATGACTCTGTTCGTGTTAGTTAATACTGTTGCACGTTCGCGGGTTTGAATCGTCCATATTCTGTTTTTTATTTTTAAAGCGGCGCAAAAGTAAGGAAATCATTTCAAATCCACCGCATTTTTTCTTCCTTTTTGTCTGATAGGGAGATAGCTTAACATAGATTAAACGTGTTCGTAATTAACTTTTTTGTACCTTTGCACCCGAAAATCAGAACGACAATTAAATTTTAGAATATTATGAGTAAGAAAGCCCTTTTAATGATTCTTGATGGTTGGGGATTAGGCGACCACGGGAAAGATGACGTAATCTTCAACACTGCTACTCCGTACTGGGATTATCTGATGGAGACCTATCCTCACTCTCAGTTGCAGGCCAGCGGTGAAAACGTAGGTTTGCCCGACGGACAGATGGGTAACTCAGAAGTGGGTCACCTCAATATCGGTGCAGGACGTGTAGTTTATCAGGATTTGGTAAAGATCAATCTCTCTTGCCGTGATAACAGCATCCTGAAGAATCCGGAAATCGTTTCAGCTTTCTCTTATGCAAAAGAAAATGGAAAGAATATCCATTTCATGGGATTGACTTCAGATGGCGGTGTGCACAGTTCTCTGGATCACCTGTTCAAACTTTGTGATATTGCTAAAGAATATAATATTGAGAATACTTTCGTTCATTGCTTTATGGACGGACGTGACACAGACCCGAAAAGCGGTAAAGGCTTTATCGAACAGTTGGAAGCACACTGTGCCAAGTCTACCGGTAAAGTAGCTTCTATTATCGGACGTTACTATGCCATGGACCGTGATAAACGTTGGGAACGTGTGAAAGAGGCATACGACCTGTTGGTAAACGGTATCGGTAAGAAAGCTGCTGACATGGTGCAAGCTATGCAGGAGTCTTACGATGAAGGTGTAACGGATGAGTTCATCAAACCGATTGTGAATGCCAATGTAGACGGTACCATTAAGGAAGGCGATGTCGTTATTTTCTTCAATTACCGTAATGACCGTGCTAAGGAACTGACAGTCGTTTTGACGCAACAGGATATGCCGGAGGCGGGTATGCACACTATTCCCGGGTTGCAGTATTACTGTATGACTCCGTACGACGCTTCGTTCAAAGGTGTACACATTCTCTTCGACAAGGAAAATGTTGCTAACACACTTGGAGAATACCTGGCTGCTAAAGGAATGAAACAGCTTCACATTGCCGAAACAGAGAAATATGCTCACGTAACATTCTTCTTTAACGGCGGTCGCGAAACTCCGTACGATAACGAGGACCGTATCTTGGTTCCGTCTCCGAAAGTTGCCACTTACGACTTGAAACCGGAGATGAGTGCCTATGAAGTAAAAGATAAATTGGTGGCTGCCATCAACGAGAATAAATACGATTTTATCGTTGTGAATTATGCAAATGGTGACATGGTAGGCCATACCGGTATCTACGAAGCCATTGAGAAAGCGGTAGTTGCGGTAGATGCTTGCGTGAAAGATACCATTGAAGCTGCCAAAGCTCAGGGGTACGAGGCTATCATCATTGCTGACCACGGTAATGCTGACCACGCTCTGAATGAAGACGGTACTCCCAATACGGCTCACTCTTTGAATCCTGTACCCTGTGTATATGTGACAGAAAACAAAGATGCAAAGGTAGCAGACGGACGTTTGGCAGATGTGGCTCCTACTATCCTGAAGATTATGGGATTGGAAGCTCCTGCTGAAATGAACGGTCAAGTTTTAATTAAGTAAAAGCCTGATAAACAGATAGGAGGGCGGAGTTCTACTCCGCCTTTTTTATAGGATAGAATTATGATTCAGATAGATGACGTTGTTGTAAGCCTGGATGTGCTTCGCGAAAAGTTTATATGCAACCTGGATGCCTGCAAAGGTGAATGTTGCATTGAAGGAGATGCCGGGGCCCCGGTAGAACTGGAGGAAGTGGAGAAACTGGAGGAAGTGCTTCCGGTCGTTTGGGACGAATTGTCACCCGAGGCGCGTGCCGTGATAGACAAGCAGGGAGTGGTGTATACTGATCCGGATGGCGATCTGGTGACTTCCATTGTGAACGGAAAGGACTGTGTGTTTACCTGTTATGACGAGAAAGGATATTGTTATTGTGCCATCGAGAAAGCATACCGGGAGGGAAAAGTAAATTTCTATAAACCGGTCTCTTGCCATCTGTATCCCATACGGGTAGGTAATTATGGACCTTATAAGGCGGTAAACTACCATCGGTGGGATGTGTGTAAGGCTGCTGTATTGTTGGGCCGGAAAGAGAATGTGCCTGTCTACCGTTTCCTGAAAGAACCGTTGATTCGCAAGTTTGGTCAGGAGTGGTATGATGAACTGGAAATTGTGGTAAAAGAGTTACAGGATAGAGGGATGATATGAACAGACAAGTAAAGAAGATACTCAAGATCAGTGGCATCACATTGGGCTCTGTACTCTTGGTGCTGCTTGTAGCCATTGCTTTCGTGATTAATTTTATCGTAACTCCGAAGAAACTGACTCCGGTCGTGCTGGATGCTGCCAATCAGACTCTGAATGCACACTTGGATATGGAAAGCGTAGAATTGACTTTCTTTTCGACTTTCCCACAATTTGGACTGAAAGTTAAGAACGGCTCTCTGGTGTCCAGAACTTTGAATGATAGTAATTGGTGTAAAACCGATTCATTGCTTTCTTTCAAAGAGTGTGTGCTGACTGTAAACCCGGTGGCATATTTGACGGAGAATCGTATTATCGTTCATAATCTCTCTTTGGACGAAGTATCAGTGTATGCCTACCGGGACAAGGCCGGACAGGCAAACTGGGAAGTGACCCGTGCTTCGGCAGATACGATTCCGGAGGATACTGTGTCTGCTGACTTTAATAGCGAAATTGATATCCGGAATATCGAACTTAAACATGCCAATCTCATTTTCGATGACCGGAATACGGATATCTATTCGCGGATAGATGATGCTAATCTGAAGTTGAGACTTTCATTGACAAAAGGTGTTTCTACCCTGGGACTGAAGTTCGACAATAAGAATATACTTTTCTGGCAACAGGGAGAATTGCTGGTCAATAAGATAGCTACTTCTCTTCGGACGGATATTACGGTGGATCGTCAGACTGCTGTCTGGAAACTGAAAGATACGGAGCTTAATGTAAATGGGATTCAATTGGATGTGAACGGGGCATTCCGTCGGGATACTGTGGCAAAAACGATCGGTATGGATCTGGAATATGGCTTGCATGCTCCATCTATGGAGACAGTACTTCGAATGATTCCGAAAGCATATGTGAAAGACAGTAAAGTATCGGCCAAAGGGGAGGTTACTGTCAGTGGCAGGGTGAGAGGTGTGTATGGTGACAAAAAGTTACCGGCTGTGTCATTGAAGATCGGTATTAAAGAGGCTTCGGCACAATACAAGGGTTTGCCGTATGGCATTGATGAGGTGACGGCGGATTTTGATGCGTATGTCGATCTGATGCGTCATCAGCCTTCTTATCTGAATCTGAAAATCTTCCACTTTAAGGGGGCGCATACCGAAGTACTGGCCGATGCGAAAGTAGACGACTTGTTGAACGATCCGTTGATCACTTTTCATACCAAGTCGACCGTTGACCTGGATGCACTTGCCAAAACCTTTCCGTTACAGGAAAGTGTGACGATCCGGGGTAAACTGGATGCGGATATGGGAATGAAGTGTCGTCTTTCTACTTTGAAGAAGCAGGACATCGGACGTATGAAGTTGGGAGGCAAGCTCGAACTGAATGATTTCGAATTGAAAGATACTGCTAAAGATTTCAACTTCCTGGGTAATGCGACTTTCCGTTTCCGTGATAACGAGACTCTGCAGGCTCAGGTGGATATCCGGAAGCTGGTGTTGAGAAGCCGTTTGCTTTCTTCTGATATTGAACGGTTGGTTGCCAACGTAACTTCTACTAATCCGCAGGATACTACCCGTATCGTTTCTTTGCAGTGCGATATGGAAGTAAGTAAACTTCATGCTTCGATGGGAGATTCGATAAAGTTATACAGTGCCCGTGCTAAGGCCCAAGCGGCTTTGGAACCTCAGGAAGCGGATGTAACAAAGCCGGCGGTTGATTTCTCGCTTCGTGCCGATTCGCTTTTCTTCAGTGCGGCGGAGACTCGTATGGCTATGAATGTGGCCGGTATCAAGATGAAAGCTGAGAAATTGAATGACTCTTTGTGGGTGCCTAAGGGAATTGTTGGTTTCGACCGTTTGCGTTTCCGTACACCGGAGTTCGGATTGCCCATCCGTATGGCAAAGACAGCGGTAACAGTCGATGGGCCGAAAATCAGGCTGAAGAATGCTTCTGTCCGTATCGGACGTTCTGACATGACGGCTACCGGTGATATGGAGGGCGTTTACAGGGCTATGACGAAAGGCGAGAAGCTGACAGCGCATTTATCCCTTACTTCCAATCTGATAGATTGCAATCAATTAATTAATTCATTGTCTTTCCCTCAGGACACTACGGAAGTGCTTACCGACAGTGTACCTTCGGAGATGAAGTTATTCGTGATTCCCCGAAACATAGATTTTGAACTGCAGACAGATTTGAAAAAGGTAGTTTTTGAAAAAATGCTTTTTGAAAATGTGCATGGTGCGGTAGATATTAAAAATCAGGCCATACATCTGGAAGACCTTTCGATGCGCGCTCTCGATGCGGATATGAAAGCGGTAATGGTTTATAAGGCCAGTAGCCCGCGTGGTGGATATGCAGGTTTCGATTTCAAAATCCGGAATATCAATATTGCAAAGCTGGTTGATTTCGTGCCTTCACTCGACACGATAGTGCCCATGCTCCGTTCTTTTAAAGGGCGTGTTATGTTTGATGTGGCAGCCGATGCCCGCTTGGATTCGGCTATGAATATCCGTATCCCGACTTTGCGTTCGGCTATTCATATCAAAGGGGACAGTCTGGTTCTGATGGATGGAGAAACCTTTGCTGAGATTTCGAGGATGTTGATGTTTAAGAATAAGAAGGAAAATGTATTCGACAGTATTTCTGTCAATGTGACGGTACATGACGGTAATGTGACCGTTTATCCGTTCCTCGTAGAGATAGACCGTTATAAAGCGGCTATCGGCGGTGAACAAGGACTGGATATGAATTTTAATTATCATATTTCCATTCTTAAATCGCCATTGCCGTTTAAAGCCGGAGTAAATATTACGGGTAATCTGGATAAAATGAAATTCCGCATTGGCAAGGCTAAGTATAAAGATGCGGTTACCCCCGCTGCAGTGCATCGGGTGGACAGTACCCGTGTGAATATGGGTAACGAGATTGTTAACCGCTTCCGGAGAGTAATTACCGGACGAAGGCCCAGATAAAAAGATAGTCAAAGAAAAGCGCCGGTCCGAAGGATTTTCCTTCAGTACCGGCGCTTCTTCGTTGTAAGATGTGAGGTTGGTGTTTATATTACGAATTATGCATCGATATTTGCATACGTTGCATTCTCTTCTATGAATTCGCGGCGTGGTCCTACATCTTCACCCATTAACATGGAAAAGATATAATCGGCTTCTGCTGCGTTGTCAATATTAACTTGTTTCAGCATACGGTTTTCAGGGTCCATGGTTGTTTCCCACAACTGTTGGGCGTTCATTTCACCCAAACCTTTGTAACGTTGTGTATGAATTGCATTTTCCGAACCGCCACCGTAAGTGTCGATAAACTTCTGGCGTTGTGCATCTGTCCAGCAATACTCTTCTACTTTACCTTTTTTGCAGAGATAGAGTGGGGGAGTTGCGATATAGAGATACCCATTCTGTATGATTTGCGGCATATACCGGAAGAAGAAGGTCATGATCAGTGTGTCGATGTGTGAACCATCGACGTCGGCATCGGTCATGATGATGATCTTGTGATAGCGCAACTTATCGATATTGGCAGCCTTACTGTCTTCTTCAGTGCCGATGGTAACGCCTAAGGCGGTGTAGATATTGCGTATTTCTTTACTTTCAAGAGCTTTGTGATACATTGCTTTCTCTACGTTCAGAATCTTACCGCGTAGTGGAAGGATGGCCTGGAATGCACGGTTACGGCCTTGTTTGGCTGTACCGCCTGCTGAATCTCCCTCGACGAGGAACAATTCGCACTTTTGCGGGTCTTTATCCGAACAGTCAGCCAGTTTTCCCGGTAGTCCGCCTCCTGACATGGGGGATTTGCGTTGAACCATTTCACGTGCTTTACGTGCAGCGTGGCGGGCAGTGGCAGCCAGAATCACCTTGTCTACAATGGCTTTTGCTTCTTTCGGATGTTCTTCCAGATAATAGTTCAGCACTTCACCTACAGCTTGGTCGACAGCACCCATCACTTCGTTGTTTCCCAACTTGGTTTTAGTCTGTCCTTCAAATTGAGGTTCAGCAACTTTTACAGAGATCACGGCTGTAAGTCCTTCACGGAAGTCATCACCGGAGATTTCTATTTTGACCTTTTCCAGCATTTTGCTGTCTTCTGCATACTTTTTCAGTGTACGGGTCAGGGCACGGCGGAAACCTGCCAGATGCGTACCGCCTTCTATTGTATTGATATTATTGACATACGAGTGGATATTCTCAGAGAATCCGGTATTATACATGATAGCTACCTCGATGGGGATGTTCTGCTTCTCCGTGTTCAAATAGATCACATCGTTAATCAAGTGTTCGCGTGACGATTCTATGAAGCGTACGAACTCTCTTAAACCTTCTTCTGAGTAGAAAGTTTCGTGTTTGAAGCTACCGTCTTCGTTTATTACACGTCGGTCTGTCAGTGAGATGCGTAATCCCGCATTCAAGTAAGCCAGCTCACGTAAGCGTGAGGCCAGAATCTTGTAGTCATAGACTGTTTCGGTAAAGATACTGTCGTCAGGCCAGAATTGTTGTTTGGTTCCTGTATGGTCGGCTGTTCCTACTTCTTTGACTGCATAAAGGGGCTTGCCTATTTCGTATTCCTGCTGGTAGATTTTACCGTTACGGAATACCTGGGTGGTCATGTGTGTAGACAATGCATTTACACAAGACATACCGACACCGTGCAAACCTCCGGATACTTTATACGAGCCTTTATCGAATTTACCTCCGGCATGTAGCACAGTCATGGCAACTTCAAGGGCAGATTTCTGCTCTTTTTCGTGGAAATCTACGGGGATACCACGGCCATTGTCCTGTACGGTGATGGAGTTATCTTCGTTGATAGTTACTTCGATATGGTCGCAATAACCAGCCAATGCTTCGTCGATAGAGTTGTCGACAATTTCATATACCAAGTGATGAAGTCCCTTTACGCTGATGTCACCAATGTACATCGCAGGGCGTTTTCTAACTGCTTCAAGTCCTTCCAATACTTGGATACTATCTGCTGAATAAGACCCGTTATTGGTGGGATTCTGTTCTTCGCTCATAATTTGATTCCTAATTATAATAACAGAGCAAATATAGTGAAAATATCTGAGTTAGAGAAGAATGAAGAGTGAAAAAAGAAGAATTTAAAGTAAACCGGATGGGATGGTTTTAAACATGAAAAGCCGAACTAAAAAGTTCGGCTCTCAATATTGTATAGAGTCTGTTATAAGTCTTATTTCTTAAGCAAGCTTATTGATGTAAATAGCCAACTTAGATTTCAAGTTGTTAGCTTTATTCTTATGAATAACATTTGTTTTAGCTAACTTGTCTACCATCTTAGTGATGCTTGGGTACATAGCAGTTGCTTCTGCTTTGTCAGTAGTTGAACGAAGTTTTCTAACAGCATTTCTCATGGTTTTACCATAATATCTGTTGCGAAGTCTTCTGCTTTCTTCTTGTCTGATTCTCTTGATTGATGATTTATGATTTGCCATCTCGACTAATCTGTTTTAATTCGTTTATTTTTTTAATTGTAGCCCGTGGGGGAATCGAACCCCCCTTTCAAGAATGAAAATCTTGCGTCCTAACCGATAGACGAACGGGCCATCCTGTATTGAACATTTCTGCTCTTTTTGTTTCGCTTTGCTTTCGTTCTGTATCGTTGTTTCCCGATTGCGAGTGCAAAGGTAGGCCTTTTTTTGAAACTACCAAACTATTTGCAGAAAAAAATTCCAATTATTTTTGATAGATATATTGTTTTTCTTTGTTTATTCATTGATAATCAGTGATATATGTTCTTTTTGCGTTTTGTTCGGGATATGAACTTTTTTTTGAGATAGGAGTCTTTGATTGTCTATTCACACTTTTTTCGTAGCTTTGTTACCCGAAAGAAAAGTTAGAGATATGCTGCAAAAAACAGTTGGAATCGTTCTTCATATACTAAAGTATAACGATACTTCAAATATCGTTGAGATGTATACTGAGCTTTCAGGACGTGCATCTTTTCTGGTTGCTGTGCCACGCTCTAAGAAGGCTGCTGTCAAATCAGTACTATTCCAGCCGTTGGCGCTGATTGAGTTTGAGGCAGATTATCGGCCGAATACTTCGCTTTTCAGAATTAAGGAAGCTAAATCCTTTAGTCCGTTCGCCTCCATTCCTTATGATCCTTTTAAATCGGCTATAGCTCTTTTCCTTGCGGAATTTCTTTATCGTGCCATTCGCGAAGAGGCGGAGAACCGCCCATTGTTTGCCTATTTACAGCATTCTATCTTGTGGTTGGATGCTTGTAAGATTAGCTTTGCCAATTTTCATCTGGTGTTTCTGATGCGTCTTTCCCGCTTTCTGGGATTGTATCCCAATCTGGATGATTA
Organism: Bacteroides sp. 11BF; assembly: GCF_019633765.1. Taxonomy (NCBI): domain Bacteria; kingdom Pseudomonadati; phylum Bacteroidota; class Bacteroidia; order Bacteroidales; family Bacteroidaceae; genus Bacteroides; species Bacteroides sp. 11BF. The sequence goes on along the minus strand of NZ_JAFKPJ010000010.1, from coordinate 110,648 downwards.
TCATACGGGTGACTATTTTGATATGTTGAATGCTAACTTTACTTCGGTTCGTCCTCAACTTCATTCTTGCTATATCCAGCCTGATGAAGCTGGGAGATTACTGCAATTGATGCGTATGAACTATGAGACAATGCACCTTTTCGGAATGAACCGTACGGAAAGGGCCCGATGCCTGGCTATTATTAATGAGTATTACCAGTTACATCTTCCTGATTTTCCTGTACTGAAATCATTGGATGTATTGAAGGAATTATTTGATTAGTATCTCTTGCCCATTTCTATGTACTTCATTTGGCTTTGGTAATCCGTGTCTGTAAACAAGATACCCCCGGATGTAACTCTGTGTACATCCGGGGGTAGATTTCTTTTAAAAGAGAGTATAGCTATTGTGTAGCTTCTCTTATAAGCAGGATTTATACGTTGAGATTATCCCAACAACTCTTTTACTTTAGTTGAAATAGCGCGTCCTTCGGCCAATCCGGCAAGTTTCTTGGAGGCTACTCCCATTACCTTTCCCATATCTTTACCACTGGTAGCACCTACTTCAGCAATAATCTCTTTCAGTGCAGTTTCCAGTTCTTCGGCAGTCATTTGTTTCGGTAAATAGGTTTCCATGACTTGTACTTGTGCCAATTCTGCATCGGCTAAGTCCTGACGACCCTGTCCTATATATATTTCTGCAGCATCTTTACCTTGTTTTACCAGTTTTTGCACGATTTTCAGTGCATCTGCGTCTGTAAGGATGTCATTGGCTCCCGGAGCAGTTTTAGCTTCCAGAAAGAACTTCTTTACATTTCTAAGGGTTTCAAGGGCTACTTTATCTTTCGCTTTCATTGCGTTTTTAATGTCTTCGCTGACTCTTTCGAATAAATCCATGATGTTATGTTATATTATGATTTAACGATTTATGGTTTATAATTGGTAAATCCGGGTTAATGATCGATATATTTAGCTATTTATTAAAATGTGATAACTCCACTGTCATCTATAGCTTCTTCAGTAGCTATCTCTTCTTCCAATGCGGCTTTTGCTTTGATCTTACCCAAAGTCGTTTTGTCGCGAAGGTAAGTAGGAGAGTCTTCTACCATAGCGATGATATCATCATTGTCCAGATCTTCCGGATTGAAGAGATAGATATGACGGCGTTTCCGCAGGTTGCGCGTTCCGATGCCACTGGCACTTTCACCATATGCTTTACGAATGCGCTCTTTGTTCTTTTCCTTCTCTTCTTCCAGCTGCAACTGACGTTCTTCTTCTTCCTGACTGCGTTTCTCGTGTAGGTCGTCCATACCTGGTACGTCTTCCACACCGAAACCGGTAGCAAGCACAGTGATCTTCACTTTCGTATCCAGTGAGGTATCCATAGCCACACCCCAGATCACTTCCACACCTTCGCGGAATTTGCTCATAAACTCGTGCACTTCATTCATCTCCTCCATCATCAGTTCGGAAGCAGGACAGAACGAAACATTCAGCATGACTTTCTTCGCATTGAAGATGTCATTGTTATTGAGTAACGGTGAATGGAGTGCGTCGTCGATTGCTTTGGTTACGCGGTTTTCTCCTTCACCGAATCCGGTACTCATGATGGCTACACCACCGTCTTTGAGGATTGTTTTCACATCAGCGAAGTCCAGGTTTACCGTACCCCGCATGGTGATGATTTCGGCAATACTTTTGGCTGCGATTGACAGTGTGTCATCTGCCTTGCCGAATGCGTTCATAAAGGTCAGGTCGGAATAAATTTCACGCAGGCGTTCGTTATTGATCACCAACAAAGCGTCTACATGTTGGGCAATGCGTTCTACTCCATCCAGAGCCTGGATAATTTTCTTTTCGCCTTCAAAGATAAAAGGGATGGTAACGATTCCGACAGTCAGGATATCCATCTCTTTAGCGATACGGGCGATGACGGGGGCTGCTCCGGTTCCGGTACCTCCACCCATTCCGGCAGTGATAAATACCATCTTGGTACCATCATTCAGCAGGTTTTTTATGTCTTCGATGCTCTCTTCGGCAGCATCACGTGCACGCTCCGGACGGTTTCCGGCACCGAGTCCTTGCGTGATGGAACGTCCCAGTTGCAGTTTGACCGGTACAGGAGACTCAGCCAATGCCTGGTTGTCGGTATTGCAGAGAACGAATGTCACGTCGTGTATGCCTTCCCGGTACATGTGGTTGACGGCGTTACCTCCACCACCTCCTACACCAATCACTTTGATGATTTTCGGCGAATCTGTAGGGAAATCGAATTGTACTATCTCGTCCATATTATATTGTATTATGAATTATCACTTTATTTCATATCTTCATCGGAGAAAATCTCATTAGAAAGTTTGTCGAAAGTCGATTTAAACCAATTCGGTTTGTTTCTTCTTTCTTCTTCTCTTCTTTTTTTCTCCTCCAGTTTACGTTGCTTTTCTTCTTCTTTCCGTCTTTTTTCCTCTTCCTCTTTTTTCTTTTTGGCAGCACGTGCAGCGGCTTCCTGTTCTTTCAGACTCTCATCTTCTTCAAACATATTCACCGGTTCGGGTTGAGGCTGAGGTTGTACATGCGGCTGGGGAGCAGGTGTCTCTTGCAGGCAACAGTTTTCATTGCCGGCAGCAAGCAGTCCGAATAAGGTGTTTTGTGTACCGTCTTTCTTCACAACATCTTCGTCTGCATGAATGGTGTTGCGTACGAATCGTGCGCTTCTCACCTTTTCTATCTTACTTCGTTTGCGGAGAGCTTCGTCCAGGTTTTTCAGATTGGAGGCTCCTCCTGTAATGATAAGTCCGGCCAACAGTTTATCATCATACCCTGAAAGTTGAATCTGATTCCATACGTTTGCGATAATTTCTTCAGTACGCGCCTCGATGATATTATTCAGTTTGCCGAGTTCTACGGTTCTACCTCCTTCTTCCAGTTGGCAGGTAGCAGGTTCTTCGCCTTCTTCCTCTTCGTAAAAGGCGTTACCATATCTGATTTTCAGGCGTTCGCCTTCTTCCTCTTCTATCTGAAGGGAAACGAGATCATGAGTAATACTGTTTCCTCCTAATGGCAGTACGGTAAGGAATCGGAGAATGTTATTCTTATAGATGGAAATAGTCGATGTGTCGGCTCCGAAATCAATCAGTGCACAGCCGGAACGTCTCTCACTTTCCGTCAGCACTGCATCTGCAGTAACCAGCGGGGAGATCAATAAATCTGCTATTTCAATTTTAGCTTGTTCGAAACAGCGTTCCAGGTTTTTTTTGAGCGAAGCACGTGCCACAATGTTCAGAAAGCGTCCTTCAATATGGCTTCCTGCCACACCGACGGGATCTGCCTGGAGATTGTTTCCAATTTTGTATTCTTGCGGAGCAACGTCCAGTATATCCATATCGATCAGTGGTATCTCAAGATTTTCGTCACAGATGGAGTCGACTAATTCCTGAGAGATAATGGTCTCCTCCTCAAGATCGCGACTAACTACATTGCGTACCGTACGGAGCGATTGCCCCCCGATACCCACATAGATCTTGGCAATTGAGTTGTTGAGAGCACCCTCCAGCTTATTGATGATGGAGGTCAGGCTCTGTGCCGTTTTATCCAGATTGTAAATCACTCCTTTCCGGATGAATGAAGACGAATCCTCCCTGGCATAAGCTAATACCTGTATGCTTCCATCACTATTCTTCTTTCCGGCTATACCGGCTATTTTCGATGAACCCAGTTCAATAGCGGCGATAAAATCTGTTGTTGCCATATAAAATTCTATTTTATTCCCTTTTGTATTATAAACTCATCTCTTTAACACAAAGGTACGTTTAGCTGTTTACGAATTATTGTTTCTTTTTTGTGCAGATAATCTGATTACCGAATTCCAGGCTGATGCGTGAATATTTGTTCCATCCCACCTGGTTCAGCCCTTTTTCGTAAAAGGTCTTCAATCGTCCCAGTTTATCCTCAAAATGTTCTAACTTGCCCAGATAGATAATATGATTACCTACACGGGGAATCAATTCGATCTCTTTCCCGGGGAGCACGTTTATTTGCACAATCTGGGCTTCCCAGAACGGATTGTTTTGCAAAAATACACCAAACTTATATAAATCCTTCATTGCAAACGACTTTTCTACATTTCCGGTGACAATTGCCCGGTGTGCTACGCATTTTGCATCGGGAGGCATCACTTTACCTTTGTTATCCAGATAGTAGTTTTCGCCATTGTTGCTCATGATGCGGAGAATCGGTACACGTTGGGTCACTTCCACGCAAAGTTTGCCGCTTGGAGTTTTATAGCATTGTGCTTCATTGATCAGCGGATGCTTGTTCAACTCTTTTTCCAGCGTTTTGGTGTGAATGCGGTCCATTTTCTTTCCAACGGGATAAATGCCTTTCTTTTGCAGGATGGCAGCTACCTCGTTTTTAGTGACGAAACCGGCATTGAGCGTATCCTTTATTACTAATTCCATGTCGCGGCAGACCTGATGGGCAGGTTTGCTGTTGAATACTGTCACAGCCGCTACGAGATAGGCTATGAGAAGTAACATGACGATGGTCAGAAGGATTCTTTTTATCATGAGGAAAGTTATTGTTTTGACGATTTACAAATTAATTGTCCGATGGAGTTATCCTTCGGGTCAATAGTTCACAAATATCCGGGACATAGCTATCTATGTCTCCTGCTCCCAACGTGATCAACACCTCGATATGCTTCGTTTTCAACACATCGAGTATTTCCTCTTTCTTACACATGCTTTTTTCAATACCCGGACGTAGGTTATCATATATCAGCTGACTGGTTATCCCTGGAATAGGCTGTTCGCGCGCCGGATAGATATCTACCAGTATTACTTCGTCGAGTAGCGACAAGCTATCGGCAAATTCTTTATAGAAGTCCCGTGTACGGGTATAGAGGTGTGGCTGAAAAACAGCGGTGATCTTTTTATCCCGGTAGAGTTCACGGATGGACATCACACTCTGTTTGATTTCGGAGGGATGATGAGCGTAGTCACTCAGGAACACGATCTGGTCGTTTTTGATCTTGAAGTCGAATCGACGGTCCACACCTCGGAAACTTGCCATTCCTTGTTTGATTTCTTCAGCGGTCACTCCATTGAGATAGGCAAGTGCCATGGCAGCGACTCCATTCTCTATATTGATACTTACGGGCACTCCCAGCTGAATGTTGTCGATGCGAATATCCGGTCCTATAAAATCGATGAAGATTTCTCCGTTTCCAATGCGAATGTTTTCAGCATGGAAGTCTCCTTTATCGCGTGAATAGGTGTAAATCTTGACACCCTCTTGCACTTTAGGCTGAAGAGAAATGCCTTCGCGGATGATCAGTGCCCCTCCCGGCTGGATTAATGTGGTATAGTGCTCAAAGCTTTCCAGATAAGCCTGTTCGGTTCCATAAATATCCAGATGATCCGGATCGGTTGCGGTAATGACAGACATATATGGAGACAGCCAGTGGAATGAACGGTCGAATTCGTCAGCTTCGATTACGGTATACGGACTGCTTGGAGAGAGTAACAGATTCGTTCCATAATTTTTGGAAATACCTCCCAAAAAGGCAGTGCAGCCTATATGCGAGTGATGAAGCAGATGGGCCGTCATCGTTGATGTAGTGGTTTTACCATGTGTACCGGCTACACAAAGCCCTTTACTGGAATGGGTGATGGTGCCTAATACTTGTGCACGCTTTTGTATTTCGAATCCGTTGTCACGGAAGTAAGTCAATTCGGCATGTTCCTGAGGTACGGCAGGAGTCAAAACGACCAGTGTCGTGGCTGGGTCTTTACAGGCATCCGGGATAAGATTGATATTTTCTTCGTAATGAATCTGTGCTCCTTCTTCTATAAGGTGTTGAGTCAGTTCACTGGGGGTACGGTCATAGCCTGCCACTACCTTCCCTTTAGAAAGGAAATAGCGTACGAGGGCACTCATTCCGATACCTCCTGCACCGACAAAATATACAGATTGAATAGTTTCTATGTTCATGGCTGTTGTGCTAATTTTATAACTTCTTTTGCTATCACGATGGCAGAATCCGGTAGGGCCAGGTGAGCGATGTTTTCACTAAGTTCTTTTAGTTTTCCGGAATCTGCTATGGTTTCTAATGCCACGGATAATAATTTCTCTTCCGCTTCTGCGTCCTTTACGTAGATGGCAGCTCGTTTGTTCACCAATGCCAATGCATTTTTGGTTTGGTGATCTTCTGCTACGTTGGGAGACGGAACCAGGATAACTGCTTTATTCAACAGGCAGAATTCGGAAATGGAGCCGGCACCTGCACGCGAAATAACCAAGTCGGCAGCAGCATATGCGGCAGCCATATCTTTAATGAAGTCTGTCACATACAGATTAGGAATGTTTCCGGCAACTTTTACGGCTTCCGTTACTTGCTGGTGATAGATTTTTCCTGTTTGCCAGATGAATTGTACATTTTTAGTCTGACGAATCAACTGCAATCCGGCAATCAATGTATTATTGATTGTGCGGGCGCCCAGGCTTCCCCCCAGAATCAGAATGGTTTTCTTCTCCGGATCCAGTCCGAAAGAGCGAATAGCTTGTTTTTGTTCCGGCTTCTCCGTTAACAGATTCTGACGTACCGGGTTGCCTGTCATAATGATTTTGCTGCCCGGAAAGAATTTATCCATCCCATCATATGCTACACAGATTTTCCGTGCTTTCTTTGCCAATAGTTTGTTGGTTACTCCGGCATATGAGTTTTGCTCCTGTATTAAGGTGGGTACACCCATCATTCCGGCCATTTTTAATGTCGGACCGCTTGCATATCCGCCTACTCCTACTGCTACCTGTGGACGGAACTGACGGATAATGCTGCGCGCTTTCCATTGGCTGCGTGCCAATTTCAGTAATACGGCAACATTTTTCCACAAATGTTTGCGATCGAATCCTGCTACGGGCAATCCGATGATCTGATAGCCTGCATCCGGTACTCGTTGCATCTCCATTCTTCCTTCGGCTCCTACAAACAGGATTTGTGCATCGGGACGTAATTCTTTTATGGCGTTTGCAATGGATACAGCCGGAAAAATATGTCCTCCGGTACCACCGCCACTGATGATGATCCTTAAAGTGTCATCCCGTCCCTCTTTATTATTTTCCTTATTCATATCACTCTTCAAATTTTGCATCACTGTTTAAGACTTCCGCTGTAGGCTCAGCTGCTGTTTGGGCTTCGCTTGCAACGGTTTCACTCCCTTCTTCTCCGGTAAGGAGGGGAGCGGGATTATCTTTTTTCTCTTCCAGATAAGCGGTATAACGGCTGACACTCAATATCATTCCGATATAGGCGCAGTTGATCAGGGTACTTGTCCCTCCTTTACTGATTAGTGGTAAGGGCTGTCCTGTGACAGGAAACAAACCGACAGCTACCATCATGTTCAGTATGGCTTGTGATACCAGCATCAAGGCGATTCCCATGACAAGGAATGCCGGAAATGTACGTTCACATTTCTGGGCGATTCGGCCTGTTCGAACCAACAGCCAGATGTAGAGAATAACCACAAAGGCTCCTCCTACCAGCCCCAACTCTTCAATGATAATGGCAAAAATGAAATCGGAGAATGCCTGACTCAGGAAATCGCGTTGAATCGAGTTTCCCGGAGCTTTACCTATCACGTTACTGGTAGCAATGGCTATACGTGCATGGGCTATCTGGGCATCTTTGTCAATATCGAACTTTGCAGCCGGTACTTCCTCTTTCTCAGTGAAGTTGGTGATACGGCTTTTCCAGGTATCAAAGCGGTGGAGGAACGGAATGTCGGTGTCTTTAGGTATGGCCAGCAGGAAGATTACTCCCAGACACCCAGCCAGTGCCAGTCCGCCTAATAACATAGCTAACTTTTTGAAGGCGACACGCCCGATGAACATCATCAATACTACGACTCCGAACAGCAGCATAGCTGTCGAAAGATTTTCCGGAGCAATGAGCATGCACACCAGTCCGGTCAGTATCATTATATATTTAAAGGCTTTCGGATTGGCTCCTTCATCATCCTGTTTTTTGGAAAGAATAAAGGAAACCGCAATGATTACTGCCATCTTGGCCAGTTCCGAAGGTTGAAACTGTAATCCCATAAAACTCATCCAGCGGGCAGCCCCATTTACACGGTCGCCTGTGATGACTCCCATCAATGTGACGAAAGCTAACAGCACTACCGAAATGGGGTACAGGAAGACCGGGAACACCTGAAACCATTTATAAGGGATGTTGTGCATCAAAACCACCACGATTGCGCCGATCATCAGGATGATGGAATGCTGTGTGATGGGTCCCCAGTGATCACCACTTTTATAAGTCAGTGTACTGGCAGCACTAAACACCTCTATAATAGAGATGAGGCAGAGGCAAAGGAAAATGATCCAGATTACCTTATCACCTTTGAATATGTTCTTTAATAAATCCACGGCTTTTAGTTTTTAGCTCTTAGGAGTCCTGCCTTTTTAAAGCTCAGAGACTCTTATTTCATAATTCTCTTACATACTTCTTAAATTGGTCACCCCGGTCCTCATAACTCTTAAAAAGGTCGAATGAAGCACAGCACGGGCTTAACAATACCGTTTCACCTTTTTTTGCCAGTTTGTAGGCTGCTTCTACAGCATCCTTCATGCCGGTTTGTACTTCTGCTACGGGAAGTCCCAGGCGATCAAAGAACTCATGGAGTTTTTCGTTGTGCAATCCAAGGTAAACCAATGCCGAGCATTTTTCCCGAACCAGCTCCTCTATTTCCGTATAATCATTCCCTTTATCTTTACCCCCGAGGATCAACACTGTTTTGGTGGTCATACTTTGCAGAGCGTACCAGCAAGAGTTGACGTTGGTTGCTTTGGAGTCGTTGATAAAATCAATCCCCCGTACACGTGCTACTTTTTCCAAACGGTGCTCTACCCCTTGAAAATCGCTGAGTGCCCTTCGTATATTCTCTTTGGTAATGCCGGCCAGATTTGCAGAAATCCCGGCAGCTAAAGAGTTATAAAGGTTATGTTGTCCCGTCAAAGCCAATTGTTCCTGCTCCATGTTGAAGGCAATTGGTGCGGTAATCACTACTTCATGGTCTTCTACATAAGCGATAGACCCTTCTTCTTTAATTGCCGAGAATGGATACAGGTGGGCACAGATGCCGTGTTTATCCAGTTCACGTTTGATGATAGGGTCATCATTCCAGAAGATAAAAGCGTCTTCTGATGTCTGGTTCTGTGTAATACGGAATTTTGCGTTGATATAGTTCTGCATGCAGTGATCGTATCGGTCCAGATGGTCTGGTGTGATATTCATCAGCACGGCGATATCCGCACGGAACTTATACATATTATCCAGCTGGAATGAACTCAGTTCAATTACATAATAGTCATGCTCCTCTTCCGCTACTTGTAATGCCAGGCTCTTACCAATGTTGCCGGCAAGTCCCACATTTAATCCGGCACTTTTAAAGATGTGATAGATAAGTGAGGTCGTAGTTGTTTTTCCGTTCGAACCGGTGATACAGATCATCTTTGCATCAGTGTATCTGCCGGCAAATTCTATTTCAGAGATAATAGGCGTACCCTGCTCTTTCAATTTCAGAATTAGGGGGGCGTCATTAGGAATTCCGGGGCTCTTCACCACTTCATCTGCATTCAGAATCCGTTCTTCTGTGTGCCGGCCTTCCTCCCAGGCAATGCCATGGCTGTCAAGGAGAGTTTTATACTTATCCTTGATGGCAGACATATCCGATACGAAAGTATCGAATCCTTTTACTTTTGCCAGAACGGCTGCTCCCGCACCGCTTTCACCGGCTCCTAATACTACAATTCTTTTCATGATTTTTAGTTATGGTTTATCAACCGGAGTTTTGTGTACGGTCGGTAAATCCTTTGTCTCTATGCTACAAGTTTGAGGTTCATACTCAGTGATCGGCAGCAGGCACTTGTAGCTTGTAGCCTGTTACCTGTCACTTTGGGTTATCTTATCTTTAGTGTTATAATCGTAATGGCTGCCAACACGATGGTTACAATCCAGAAGCGGACTGTAATCTTGGATTCGTGAAACAGTTGATCCGGTTTTGTAAATTTCACACTGCATCCCGGTTCCACCAGGCTCATCGAAGTACGGAAATGGTCATGTATCGGTGCCCGTTTGAAAAGACGTTGTTTTACCCCTTTTCTTTTGCCTGCTTTATAATAGAAGCGTTGCAGGAGTACTGACAGGTTCTCAACCAGGAATATACCACAGAGAATCGGAATCAGCAATTCTTTGTGGATAATAATAGCAAATACTGCGATGATTCCTCCAATGGTCAGGCTACCTGTATCACCCATGAATACCTGTGCCGGATAAGCATTGTACCATAAGAAACCGATTAATGCGCCGATAAAGGCACATATAAAGATTACCAATTCTTCACTTCCCGGAATATACATGATATTCAGGTAACCGGCGAATTCAATATGGCTCGATACATAGGCCAGTATACCCAGTGTCAGTCCGATGATGGCTGAATTGCCTGCTGCCATACCATCCATACCATCATTCAGGTTGGCGCCGTTGGATACGGCTGTTACAACGAAGATAGTGATAATGACAAACAAAATCCATCCGGCCGTTTGGGCATGTTCTCCCATGAAGCCCACAAGGTCTGCATAGTCCAGGTTGTTGCTTTTGAAAAATGGAATCGTGGTCTGGGTTGATTTCAGGTCGTGGGTGCCATGTATCACTTCGATTTCGTTTTCTGATTTCTGAATCTCTATATTCTCGCGGATTACTACATTAGGGCTCAGATATAGAGTCAGTCCGACAATCAGCCCGAGTCCCACTTGTCCGATGATTTTAAATTTGCCATGGAGGCCTTCTTTATCTTTCTTGAATATCTTGATATAGTCGTCCGCAAACCCCAAAGATCCCAGCCATACAGTAGTTATCAACATCAATATCATATAGATGTTATGCAGTTTTCCCAGTAATAAACAGGGAATCAGAATTGCTACAATAATGATCACACCTCCCATACTGGGTACGCCTACTTTATTAACCCCAAACGGATCGATCTTAGCGTCACGCTGCGTTTCGGTGATTTGTTTCCGTTTCAGCAGATTGATGAATTTGTCTCCCCAGATACTGGAAATGAGTAGCGCCAGGATGACAGCCATCAATGCCCGGAACGAGGTGTACCCAAACATTCCGGCACCCGGAAAGTTGAGTTTATGTAGCCATTCAAACAAGTAGTATAACATAACTTTATTTACAATGAGACGATTTATGGTTTACGATTGAAGGAATCAGGCATTTGGCATCGGAATTACTTCAATTATTGTCCGTTAAATAGTCAATGAAAAAATCTCTTTTAAAACCTCTTTATCATCAAAGTGATGTTTCACTCCTTTGATTTCCTGATAATTCTCGTGTCCTTTTCCGGCAACCAGAATCACATCTCCTTTTTCAGCAAGCATGCAAGCCGTGCGTATAGCTTCCTTACGGTCTGCAATGCTCAGTGTTTTTTTCTTGTCTTCGTTGTCCAGTCCGGCCAACATGTCGTTGATGATGTCCTGTGGCTCTTCGAAGCGTGGATTGTCTGAGGTGATGATAACCCGGTCGCTTCCCTTGGCTGCTTCTTTTGCCATGATGGGACGTTTGCCTTTATCCCGGTTGCCACCGGCACCGACTACAGTAATCACTTTGCCCTTTCCTTCAAGCACTCCATGTATGGCGTTCAAGACGTTGACCAAAGCATCCGGTGTGTGTGCATAGTCTACGATCGCTGTATATCCTTGCGGGGAGCGTATGGCATCGAAACGTCCGGCAACAGGATGCAACGTACTAAGTGCAACCAATACCTCCTCTTCCTTCTTACCCAGTAAAACGGCGGCGCCGAATACGGCCAATAAATTCGAAGCATTGAATCTTCCGATAAACTGCACTGCGAGCTCATGGTTGTTGAAGTCAAGAAGCATTCCCTCAAAATGTGACTCCAGTACTTTCCCTTTGAAGTCACTCAGGCTGCGGAGAGAATACGTGTATACTTTCGACTTCGTATTCTGCGTCATCACGAGTCCGTTTTTGTCGTCCAGATTGGTGAGGCTGAAAGAACTTTTAGGCAGTTCATCGAAGAATTTCTTTTTTGCTTTCAGATAATTCTCTACTGTTTTATGGTAGTCCAGATGATCGCGTGTCAGGTTCGTAAAGATGCCGCCGGCAAACTTCAGTCCGCTGATTCTTTTTTGCGCGATGGAGTGCGAACTTACTTCCATGAAAGCATATTTGCAGCCTTCGTCTGCCATACGTCCCAAAAGACGGTTCAGCGTAATCGGGTCAGGAGTAGTGTGTTCGGTAGGGATGGCTTCATCGTCTATATAATTACATACCGTAGAGATAAGCCCCACTTTGTAACCGAAATACCGGAATGTATTATATAATAAGGTGGCAATCGTCGTCTTTCCATTTGTACCGGTGACACCCACCAGTTCCATTTTCGAAGTCGGGTCTCCATAGAAAGCCGTAGCTACTTTACCAACAGCATCTTCACTGTCGATTACCTGAATGTAGGTAATTTTTTCGTTTAGTTCTGCAGGCAACTCTTCGCAGAGAATGGCTATGGCCCCTTTCTCAATTGCTGCCGGGATATAGGCATGTCCGTCGGTTTGTGTACCGCGCATGGCCATAAACAAATGGCCGGACCCTACCTGTCTGGAGTCGATGTCAACTCCGGTTATTTCGATATCCTGATTCCCGGTCATTTTTACCGGATGGATAGATGTTAGAATCTCTTTTAATTTCATACCTTAATCTATAATAATCAATTCAGATGGATACTAATGGTTTGTCCTTTCTTTATTGTAGTACCCTGGGGCAACGATTGGCTTCTCACTTTGCCAACTCCCGACAGAGCCACTTTCAATCCTTTGCTTTCCAGCAGGTAAACAGCATCTTTGGCTCCCATGCCGATAACGCTGGGTACAAAGTTCCGTAATTGTTCCTTTCCCTGCAGAATCACTGCTTTGGGAGCTGCCTGTGCATGTCCCCAAACTTCTTTATTCTTTTTAGTTTTAAACTCTGCCTGAGTCTGAATATTCAATCCTTCCAATACTTGTTTGGCCTCTGTCATTTCGCCTGCTTTAACATCGGGAATCACTACCGTATTGGTATCGATTGCGTTCCGAATGTCCAAACGTAGGTCTTTGGCATACACTCTTTCGGCAATTTTGCTGAAAACGCTACCGGCCATCAAGCCCCCGGAGGCAGGAGGATTTGGCTTTTGTATGGAAACGATACAGCTATACTTTGGAGCTTCTGAGGGAAAGTATCCGCAGAAACTGACCAGATAGTTCACTCCTCCCGATGTATATCCGGCAGCACCTTGTGAGATCTGCGCCGTACCCGTCTTACCCGAAACGGCAAATTGTTTGGAGCCTGCCGGGGCTGCCAGACCTTCATGCACAACCTTATAAAGAATCTCCTGTATTTGTTTCAGGGTCCGTTCCGAACAGATTCTCGGATTGATTATTTCTGTCGGATATTCTTTCACTATTTCGCCATTTTTTATGGCTGCTTTCACAAATTTGGGACGCACCATAACACCGTTGTTGGCAATGGCATTGTAGAAAGTAAGGATATTCATCGGTGGTACCTGGGTCTCATAGCCGATGCTCATCCACGGCAGAGTGGTTTTTGCAAAGTAACGCTCTTTCGGACCTTTGATATTAGGCTTACCTTCTCCGGCTATTTGCAATTGGAGAGGCTGATCGATACTCATTCGTTTCAGTCCGTCGACAAACTTTTGCGGGTTACTACCATAATATTTATCAATAATGCTGGATGTACCCACATTGGAAGATACTTCCAGTATTTGTGTAACTGTCAATGGACCATATCCGCCTTTGCGCCAATTCCAATCTTTCATGGGACGACCGTACATCATCTTGACACCATTGCCTGTGTCTATTACATCTTCCGGTGTGATTTTACCGTCTTCAAGTGCCACCATGATAGAAGCTGTCTTAAAGGTAGAACCCGGTTCGAGCATATCACTGATGGCATTGTTTCTCATTTCATAATAGTTGCCGTCTCCGGCTTTCATCATGTTTACGATGGCTTTAACCTCTCCGGTCGCTACTTCCATCAATACGGCTACTCCTACTTTGGCATTCAGCTCTTTCAGTTTATCGGTCAGGGCCTTTTCACAAATATCCTGCATGCCTACATCAATCGTAGAAAGAAGATCACAACCATCTACCGGAGGAATATCTACAATATTCAGGTATTTATTCATCACTTTTTGCCGGTGGGTAATCCCGTCATGCCCCTTCAGTATGGAGTCAAAAGCTAACTCTATGCCATTCTTGGCACCTTGGGCGGTGTCAGCATATAAGTCCCCCAGTGTGCGGGCTGCAAGTGAACCAAAAGGTTTTTTTCTTTGGTTATAAGCTAACTCGTGGAAACCGCCTTTGTATTTATTCAGGTTGAATACCGGCAGGCGTTTGGCTTCTTTATATTGGATGTATGAAATACGTTTTGGATAAATCAGATAGTTGCGACTTCCCTGCTTCCGTCCTTTTTTAAGGTGCGCTTTAAATTCCGAAGTACTTTTATCAGGGAATATCTTATGGAGTCCTGCACATATTTCGTCCAGATGATTCATCAGCATGGTGTCCTTCTTTACTCCACCGGCTTTGAAATCCATATAAATGCGATATTCCGGCAGCGAACTGGCCATCAGTTTGCCGTCGGAAGAGATGATGTTTCCGCGGTTGGGCTTTACCGTTACATTTTCTTTGACGAAACGGTCGGCCACATCCTGCCAGTATTGACGTTCGGCAAACATCGTGATGCCTGCTTTGACAACAATGGCTACTCCAACCAATCCCATCAGCAGGATGACGAAGAAGTAACGGGTCATTATATTTTTTTTGTTTACAGCCATCTTTTATTTCGTTCTGATTAAATAAGGTGGATTGGTCGATGTCTGCAAATCACTTTCTTTGGTGGATATATAGTCCTCTATTCGTGACTGGCGGCTTTTTTCCATCAATTCCGAACTTCGGGTCAGTGCATCGTATTTGATGTCAATCAGCTCTTTTTTCAACTTGTCTATTTCGATTTGCTGTTGCTGGCTTGCGTAACGATTATGAATGTAGAAAATGATAAGCACCATAATCAGTACCAGCAATTTAGTCTGGCGGCGAAAAAAATCCGTTGCCAGAATATCACCTCCCAGAATACTTTTCAGGGAATTGCTTTTCTTCTTTTTTGCTTCTTTATCTTCCATTTCACTTCTCTTATTTCACTCTGTTCTCTTACTTCTTTTCGGCTATTCTCAGTTTGGCACTGCGTGAACGCGGATTGCGTGCTATCTCTTCTTCATCGGGCACAATTACTTTGTTGTTTACCAGGCGGAAGGGAGTTTGCAGGTTGCCGAAAAAGTCCTGCGTTGTTTTACCTTCTACATTACCGGTTTTCATGATATTTTTCACCATGCGATCTTCCAAAGAGTGATAGGTGATTACCACCAGCCGTCCTCCTGGCTTCAATGCTTCTGTTGCTGCCATCAGCATTTCCTTCAGTGCTTCCATTTCCTGGTTTACTTCAATGCGGAGTGCCTGAAACACCTTTGCCAATTCTTTCTTTTCGCGTTCGCGTCCGAAAAGCGGTTTCACTACTTCAAGAAATTCACCGATCGTTTCTATTTTCTGTCCGCTGCGTGCTTTGACTATGACGGAAGCCAGTTTGCGGCTGTTTTTCAATTCACCATATAGGTAAAAAATATCTGCCAGGCGTTCTTCTTCGTATGTATTTACCACATCGGCCGCTGTGATGCCTGCACGCTTATTCATGCGCATATCCAGTTTTCCGTCAAAGCGGAAAGAGAATCCCCGTTCACTGTCATCGAAGTGATGTGAAGATACCCCCAGATCAGCTAATATGGAATCTACTCCTTCAATATCGTGGTAGCGCAGAAAATTATGCAAATAACGGAAATTGCTCCGTACAAAAGTGAAGTGCGGGTCGTTTACAATGTTACGTTCGGCATCCTCGTCCTGGTCGAAACCCAACAGGCGTCCGCCGTTTCCAAGACGCGAAAGTATTTCGCGGGAATGTCCTCCCCCGCCGAAGGTAACGTCTACATACGTCCCGTCCGGGGTAATGTTCATGGCATCTACGCTTCTCTTCAGCAGTACCGGTACATGATATGTTATTTCTTCTTCTTTCATTTTACCTCTTTGTTCGTTGTTCACCGTTCTTCTTTCATAATTTCCTCCAGGGCTGCACCAAATGCATCGGGGGCCATAAAGGGCATTTCCGTACGTTCCTTAGCCCATATTTCTATCTTGCTGTCTACACCGATAAAGCGCACGTCGCTTTGTATACCGGCTATTTGCAGATAGCGTTTGGGTATTAATATCCGCCCGTTTCCGTCTATCGTGATAATTTCTACATCACTGACGAATTGGCGGAAGATAAGTTGGTGGTTAGCATTCCATTTATTTAGTCGTTGCCGGAGTTCATTCAGCTCTTCATTCCAGACTTCTTCCGGATAGAGTACCAAGCAGTCTTGAAATACGTCTTTGCGCATGATAAGCTTGTCTTCAGAACCGGCTTGTAGCTGCCGTCTGAATTGGGCGGGGATAAAAACTCTTCCTTTCGCGTCCGCCTTAGCTTCAATATTGCCTAAAAAACGTATCATTTCACCTTATTATAATAAGCGACCGTAAAAGTAGGTATTTCCCCACAATTCCCCACAATTTTCCACCAAAAACTTTCGGAGAAGTTTTCAACCGATTGTTAATTGCTTATTCGTCTGATAATGAATTATGTTCGGAGATGCTTTGCTGGTGGGGGATAGAGTCGATTGTGTCCTTCCCGGAGCTGTTTTGTGGCTTTGTGGACTTCCGTCCGTATTTTAGTTGCAGGCTGACAAAATCGGTTTTCCTCACGTTGTTCAGGAAAGTCGGGGCGGCTTTGAAGCAAATGCGGGATACCCATACTTTGTTGGCGGTACATTCTTCCGGTTTATCCACCGCTTCACTGGTGATGCTGGGATAAAAATTACCCAATCCATCGATAGAAACGGTACGGCCTTCTTTCAAGTGGGCGGCAATAATGTCCGATAGTTGAGTAAGTGCAGAGAGTACGTCTCCGTTTTGAAGAGAACTTCTTTCTGCGAGCTGATTAGCAATCTGTACACTGTTTACAGGCTTTTTCTGTAAAGCTCGTGTTGTGGCATAATATCGTTCTTTGACGACACCTTTACTTTTGTCTACTTTCTTAGTGACTGCATAGTTGATGGACATTCGTACTTCGTTTTTTTATGTGTATACTTTCTCTGTCTTTCTCTTATTGTGTTAATCTATAACACCTATATCTAATGATTAAAAACATCCGGATGTTTATGAATAAAACATCCGGGTCTTTTATAGAATAACATCCGGATGTTCTATATTAATACATCCGGATGTTTTTAATCATAAATTTTAAGCAAAGATATGCTAAAGTGAGAATATTAGCAAGGAAATATGGGACGTTTCTTTGTTTTATGTTTCAAATGGTGCGAAAGAAAAGGAGCAGAAAAAGAGAATCTCTCTTCCTGCTCCTTGATACACAACTAAAAATCTGCACTAAAATGATTTATTGAAATCGACAATGTATGTGGCCTATTGTCTAAAGTCTTTCAGTTCTTCCTGTAGACGCTGGCGAGTGAAAAAGATGCGGCTTTTTACTGTTCCGAGCGGCAGGTCCAGTTTCTCGGCTATTTCTCGGTATTTGAATCCGGAAACATGCATGGAGAAAGGTACTTTATATTCTTTGGGTAATGAATTGACAATGCGGTGCATTTCTTTCAAGTCATAACGGCTTTCGGTGCTGTCGAATCCGGACTCTTGCGGAAGGCTCAGGTGATAGAGGTTATCGGTCTGATCTACAAAAGTCTGATCGCGTACCACTTTACGGTAGTTGTTAATGAAGATGTTGCGCATGATAGTGTACATCCATCCTTTAAAGTTAGTGTCGGGAGTATATTTATCTTCGTTATCTAACGCTTTAAGAGAGGTTTCCTGCAACAAATCGTTTGCTTCTTCACGGTCGGTTGTTAGTTTGTATGCAAAGCGAAGTAGTTCTTCCTGAACTCCAATTAAATCTTTTCTGAAGCTTAAACTTTTCATAACGTTGCTTTTTAAATTGTGAATATTCGTTGTTTTTCGATGATGCAAGTTTACGGCATTTTTTTAATTGTGATGGGGGAAATTTAGGCTTAAAACAGGGCGAAAACTGTCAAATGATAGTTTTTAGGTGTATTTTGATAGTTTTTGGGTGTTTTTGAGACAAGAGGTTTTCTATCTTTGCGTCGGTTTAAATATGAATGGGCATGAGGAGAAATACTATACATAGGATTTGGCTTGCATGGATGTTGCTGATGACATTCATGCCCTTGTCCGTGGTGAAGGTTTTTCATAATCATTGCGATGAAACATCGGTAACCTGCACAAATACGCAGCCCGGGAAAACACATCACGCATGTGACACCTGTCCCATTTGCCAATTCATGCTTTCTCCATTCATCGAGACGTCTCCTGCTCTTTTGACTTATATACCTTTCTATATAAGATGGGAGACCGGAACTTTTCAGGATAAGAAGCTTGCTCCTGCTTTTTATCCGCATTATCTTCGCGGACCTCCTTCCAATTTTCGTCATATCGTATAATTTGTCGGGCAGATATCTGTTGTTTGCCCGTTTATCAGTTTTATCTAACTAAAACGATTAAGTATGCGTATCGGATTTATTTCGGGTATGCTGGGTGGATTGTGTTTAACCTCTACCTTGCATGCCCAGGAGCCCGATTCACTGAAAGCTGTGTCCTTATCCGA
The DNA here is from genome assembly GCF_019633765.1 of Bacteroides sp. 11BF. Taxonomy (NCBI): domain Bacteria; kingdom Pseudomonadati; phylum Bacteroidota; class Bacteroidia; order Bacteroidales; family Bacteroidaceae; genus Bacteroides; species Bacteroides sp. 11BF. The sequence goes on along the minus strand of NZ_JAFKPJ010000010.1, from coordinate 91,819 downwards.
AGTGGTGGTGACGGAGAGTTACCGACATCTGAAGAATAAGAATTCGACATGGCATATGGAGGTGGTAGGGAAGGAGTTTTTGCGTGAACACTTCACTGGCAACTTGATACAGACTCTTGGAACGATTCCGGGAATACATTCGATGGATGTCGGTTCGGGCTTTTCTAAGCCGATGATCCGGGGAATGGGATTCAACCGGATTTCGGTTGTAGAGAATGGAATCAAGCAAGAGGGACAACAGTGGGGAGCCGATCATGGGCTGGAACTGGATGCATTCAATGCAGGACAGGTGACTATCCGTAAAGGACCTGCTTCACTGCTCTATGGCAGTGATGCTATGGGAGGTGCTATTGAATTGGCTCCATTACCATTACCCACCAGTAACCAGTTGTTTGGTGAAGCGGACTTGCTGGGAAAATCTGTAAACGGAACGTTGGGAGGCTCGCTGATGCTTGGAATAAAGAAAGAAGCCTGGTATACCTGGGCGAGATATTCGGAGCAGCATTTTGGCGATTATCGTATTCCGGCAGATACCATTGTGTATCTTACCCAACGGATGCCTGTCTATCACCGGAAACTGAAAAATACGGCAGGTTTTGAGCGAGATGTCAGTTGGACAGCCGGTTTCAGGTATGGACGATACAAGTCTTCCTATTCAGTAAGTAATGTTTTTCAGAAAACCGGTTTCTTTCCCGGAGCACACGGTATTCCTGATATATCGCGTTTGCAGGATGATGGGAACAGCCGCAATATAGAACTACCTTACAGTCAGGTGAACCATCTGAAGGTATCTGCCCAGCAGAGCTTTTTGTGGGATCGATCGGCATTGATATGGGATATCGGCTATCAGAAGAATCATCGTGAGGAATGGAGCCGGTTTCATACCCATTATGATACTCAGTCTGTTCCGGAGAAGGATCCTGACAAAGAGTTGGCTTTTATATTGAGTACTTATAGTTCGGCTGTTAAGTTGAAGTTGTTTGGAGCTGCTTCGTGGCAACATATAGCAGGTTGGGATATACAGTATCAGAGGAATACTATTTCCGGATATTCATTCCTTTTGCCTGCTTACCGGAGATTTACCACAGGGGCTTTCTGGATGACAACTTACCGTCCGGGTCCTGCTTTGTCAGTCAGTGGGGGCTTTCGCTATGATTACGGAAAGATAGATGCATCTGCTTATACTGATCCTTATCTTGCGATTTATCTGCGGGAGCAGGGATATGATGATGATTTTATCCGGAAATATGAGTGGCGTAGCTATGCTGTCCATCGCCATTTTGGTGACTATTCCGGTTCGCTGGGAGTGGTGTGGACCCCTTCCGGAGGACACATGCTTCAAGTGAATATCGGGCATAGTTTCCGCTTGCCGGGGGCCAATGAACTGGCATCGAACGGTGTTCATCACGGCACTTTCCGTCATGAACAGGGAGATGCGGCTCTTTCGTCCGAGCGTGGTTGGCAACTGGATGTCTCGTATACCTATGAGAATGGTCCGTTATCGGTCAATTTTTCGCCATTTATCAGTTGGTTCAGCAATTACATCTTTCTTCGGCCTACCGGAGAATGGTCGGTGTTGCCCCATGCCGGACAGATTTACCGTTATACCGGTGCGGAAGCGTTGTTTGCGGGTGGTGAGGCGACAGTGGGAATTGACTTTTTACGTCATTTCAACTATCGTGTCAGTGGAGAATATGTCTATACTTATAATTGTGACGAACATATTCCTCTGAGTTTTTCCCCTCCGGCTTCCCTTCGCAATACGCTGACGTGGAGGTATAAAAACTTCAGTATTTATGGTGAGTTACAGCACATTGCCGCACAACACCGGGTAGCACGGAATGAGGATCCTACTCCCGGAGCGCAGTTACTGAATGCCGGGATATCCGCCAATCTCCGAATGGGAGGTGTATTAGCAGAAATTACTTTATCGGGTCGGAATTTATCCGATACCAGATATCTTAATCACCTTAGTTTTTACCGAAAAGTTGAAATCCCGGAACCGGGACGTAACTTTCAGATTTTAATTAAAGTACCATTTAAAAGTTTATTAAAATGAAAACCAGAATTTATTTATCAATAATCGGTCTGATGGCTTTTTCTTTCTTGTTTGTGTCCTGTTCAAAAGATGACGAAGGCGATACGGTAAAGCCCTTTATTAATCTGTTGGAGCCTGAAGAAGGTGCAGTGTTGAAGATCGGAGATGCTAACGGAGTGCATTTTGAGATGGATATAGCTGATAACGAAGCAATTGCTTCCTATAAGATTAATATTCATAATAATTTTGACGGCCATTCGCATACCAGGGCTTCAGAAGGAGGAACAACCAAACCTTTTGCTTTTGAGAGAACATATACGGATAAGGCAGGCCAAAAACAGGCGCGTGTACATAACCATGACATTAAGATACCGGCAGATGCCACTCCGGGAAATTATCATCTGATGGTATACTGTTTGGACCGGTCTGGTAATGAAACTTACGTAGCACGTAATATCGTATTAAGTACGACAGGCGGTGTAGAGAGTGAGCATCACCATGATTAAGTGGAATACCTGAACCTGAATATGGACAGGGCCATACCGACGGATGGGAAGTTTAAACTCCCGTCTTCGGGCATGGCCCTCTTTTGTGTATTGTTCTTTATCGCTTGATTATTAGTACTCTTTCTTCTCTTTTTTCTTCTCCATTTTCTCATAAATCGCCTTCTTTTTCTTTTTTTGATAGGACAAAATCTGCATTTTCTACCGATTTATTGCGATTAATAAAAAAGAACAGTTAATTTTGCGCAATCATTTCATCTAAAAAGAATGGCTGACGACTCTTTATTTTTAATAGATATTGATAAGATACTTCAGACGAAAGCTCCGAAGCACTCCAAGTACATACCAAAGTTTGTCGTCTCCTATCTGAAGAGAATCGTTCATCAGGAGGAACTAAACGTTTTTCTGCGCGACTCAAAAGATAAAGTGGGAGTGGATTTTCTGGAGGCTTGTCTTGAGTTTCTGGATGCAAAGCTGGATGTGAAAGGACTGGAAAATATTCCGAAAGATGGTTTATATACGTTTGTGTCCAATCATCCGTTGGGAGGACAGGACGGAGTTTCTCTCGGGTATATTTTGGGACGCCGTTTTGACGGGAAGGTGAAGTATCTGGTAAATGATTTGTTGATGAATCTTCGCGGATTGGCACCCTTGTGTATTCCTATTAATAAAACGGGCAAGCAGGCCAAAGATTTTCCGAAGATGGTAGAAGCCGGATTCAAGTCGGATGACCAACTCATTATGTTTCCTGCGGGACTCTGTTCCCGGCGTCGGAATGGAGTGATCCGGGACCCTGACTGGAAGAAAACATTTATCGTAAAAAGTGTCCAGTTCCAGCGTGATGTGGTTCCTGTCCATTTTGAGGGTCGTAATTCTGATTTCTTTTATAATTTGGCTAATGTCTGCAAGACCCTGGGGATCAAATTCAATATTGCTATGCTTTATTTGGCAGACGAGATGCTGAAAAATCGTCATAAAACATTTACTGTCACTTTCGGTAAACCCATTCCATGGCAGACTTTCGATAAATCGAAAACTCCGGCAGAGTGGGCACAGTATGTGAAAGATATCGTGTATAAACTGTAACAGATTAAGGAACAACTACTAACAAAGTATATGGAAGAAGTTATTGAACCGGTAAGCAAGGAGCTGATTAAAGCTGAGTTGACTGAAGACAAGCGACTACGTATGACCAATAAGAGTAATAACCAGATATACATTATTACTTATCAGGATTCTCCCAATATTATGCGGGAGATCGGGCGTTTGCGTGAGATTGCTTTTCGGGCAGCAGGAGGCGGTACGGGATTATCGATGGATATCGATGAGTATGACACCATGGAGAATCCGTATAAACAATTGATTGTCTGGAATCCTGAAGCAGAAGAAATTCTGGGAGGTTATCGGTACATTCTGGGGACAGACGTACGTTTTGACGAGCATGGTGCGCCGGTTCTCGCTACTTCACACATGTTTAATTTCTCGGATAAATTTGTGAAGGAGTTCCTGCCTACGACTATTGAACTTGGACGTTCGTTCGTTACGTTGGAATATCAGTCAACCCGTGCCGGAAGCAAGGGATTATTTGCCTTGGATAATTTGTGGGACGGATTGGGAGCATTGACAGTAGTTATGCCGAATGTGAAATATTTCTTTGGTAAAGTAACCATGTATCCCAGTTATCACCGTCAGGGGAGAGACATGATTCTGTATTTCCTGAAGAAACATTTTGGGGATAAAGACGGACTCATTACCCCGATGAAACCGCTTGAGATGGAAACAGAAGAGGCGGAACTGGCGAGAATCTTCTGCAAAGATTCATTTAAAGATGATTATCGGATACTGAACGGTGAGATCCGTAAGCTTGGCTTTAATATCCCCCCTCTGGTAAATGCTTATATGAGTCTGAGCCCGACTATGCGTATGTTTGGCACGGCTATTAATTATGGATTTGGAGATGTGGAGGAAACCGGTATCCTGATTGCTGTAGACGAAATTCTTGAAGAAAAGCGCATGCGTCACATCGAATCGTTTGTTAAGAACGATCCGGAAGACTGCCAGATAACTTCCGGTGTAAATAAAGTTTTCACTCCGAAAGTGGTTACACCGCAGGAAGACTGTTCCCGTTAATTTTACGATAAAGATCCAGGGCAAAGACATCGGTCATGCCCGAAATATAATCAAGCACCGCCTGTACTCTTTCGTAGAGTGCAGGCGCTTTTATATTATATTGCCCTGATACGCGGTTAATAAGCAGCTGTGAATAGGCTTTCTCCGGCGAAGTGACAGCATCTATCATTAATTCAAGGAGCGTGTTGATGACCCGGAAACCTGCTAACTCAATGTCCAGTACGTCCCGTGAACGGTAAATCTTCTTAAACGATACTTCCGAGCAATGTTTGTATGCTTTTTCCGGACGCTCTGAGATGTGCTTGATAAGAGGTCCTTCAAATGTGCCGGAAAGGATTTCGGTTTCGTTATCTAAGAATGCCCGGGTACATTCCTTGATCAGCAGGCCAATGACAGAAGAACGGAGGTAGGCTATCTGTTCGTTTGTGTCGTTGACAATGTTGAACGTTTTACGAATACGTGATTGGCGTTCCTCTGTGAAATAAGCCAGAAGCAGCTCCTTAGTCTCTTCCGTAGTCAGGATTTTCAACTTGTGGGCATCCTCGATATCCATCATTTGGTAACAGATGTCATCGGCTGCTTCTACGAGGTAAACTAATGGATGGCGTACGTATTTTAATGGCTGATCACTAATCTGGATAAGTCCCAGTTCCGTTGCGATGCGACGGAATCCTTCTTCCTCGGTCGTGAAAAAACCGAACTTGGACTTGTTTCCTGCAAGGCTCGATGAAAAAGGATATTTGACAATAGAAGCCAGGGTAGAATAAGTTAGTACGAATCCTCCTTTCCGGCGTCCTTCAAACTGGTGTGTCAATAAGCGGAAAGCGTTGGCATTTCCTTCAAAATGTGTCAAATCATCCCATTCCATCGGTGAAAGCTGATCTTGCAGCCGTGTTCCTTTACCTTCCGAGAAGAAAGTGGAAATCGCTTTTTCGCCGGAGTGTCCAAAGGGAGGGTTACCCAAATCGTGTGCCAGGCAGGCGGCAGAAACAATAGAGCCTATCTCCGGCAGAAAAGAGTCTTGTAATTGGGGTTGCCGTGTGAGGATCGCTTTTGATACATCATTGCCCAAAGAGCGTCCCACGCAAGATACTTCAAGGCTATGCGTCAATCGGTTGTGAACAAATATACTGCCCGGGAGCGGAAAAACCTGTGTTTTGTTCTGTAACCTTCTGAAAGGGGCAGAGAAAACAAGGCGGTCGTAGTCCCGCTGAAATTCCGAACGGTTTTCCTGACGCTCCTCGTGAAACTCTTCCATGCCGAAACGTTTAGCTGAAATCAATCTTTTCCAGTCCATCATGATCTTTACAATTGAGTATTTGCACATTATTTAACTGCAAAAGTATGAATTTTAGGCTCAAATTGCGTATTTTCGCCCGTTAAATAGTAAACATACTGAATATGAACGTACAAGTAATCAATAAATCGAAGCATCCGCTTCCGGCATATGCAACCGAACTTTCTGCAGGAATGGACATCCGCGCTAATATTTCCGAACCGATTTCTTTAGATCCGATGCAACGGTGTCTGGTTCCTACAGGACTGTTTATCGCTCTTCCACAGGGATTTGAAGCGCAAATTCGTCCTCGGAGCGGACTGGCTTTGAAGAAAGGGATTACTGTCTTGAATTCTCCCGGAACAATTGATGCCGATTATCGTGGGGAGATTTGTATTATCCTGGTGAATCTTTCGGCTGAGACGTTTGTCATTGAAGATGGGGAACGTATTGCACAGATGGTGATTGCACGTCATGAGCAGGCGATGTGGCAAGAAGTAGAGATCTTGGACGAAACGGAACGGGGTGCAGGTGGCTTCGGGCATACCGGAAGAGGATAGAAGTTCGATTGAATCAATAATTGTAGTAAAATGAAGATAGATAAATTGCTTTTCGGAGTGCTGTTGCTTCTGTTTGCCTCCTGTGGTTCATCCCGTAAGGTGGAGAAACCGTCAGGGCAAGCTGCCGTTCAGGAGATAAAACTCGCTCCGGAGCAGCAACGTAAATATGACTATTTCTTTCTTGAAGCATCGCGTCTAAAAGTGAAAAAGGAGTATACGGCCGCCTTCGACCTGTTACAACATTGTTTGGCTATTAATCCAACCGGTTCGGCAGCTCTATACGAGATTTCCCAGTATTATCTTTTTCTTAAACAAGTGCCGCAGGGGCAGGAAGCATTGGAGAAAGCAGTTGCTTATGCTCCTGATAATTATTGGTATAGTCAGGCATTGGCCAGTCTGTACCAACAGCAGGATCAGAAAGAAAAAGCGATCGGAATACTCGAAAAGATGGCGACACGTTTTCCCGCTAAACAAGATCCGTTGTTCAACCTGCTCGATTTATATAATCAGAAGGAAGACTATGGCAAAGTTATTTCTACCCTAAACCGTATAGAGGAAAAAATGGGGAAGAATGAGCAGATTACAATGGAGAAGTTTCGTATCTACCTGCAAATGAAAGATGATAAAAAGGCTTTTGAAGAAATAGAGAGTCTGGTCAATGAGTATCCGATGGACTATCGCTATCAGGTGATTCTGGGCGATGTCTATATGCAGAATGGCAAGGAGCAGGAAGCTTATGATACTTATAAGAAAGTACTTGCCGCAGAACCGGACAATCCGATGGCATTGTTTTCATTGGCTTCGTATTACGAGCAGACCGGACAGAAAGAACTGTTTGAACAACAGATGGATACTTTGCTACTGAACCGGAAAGTTCCTTCGGATACAAAGGTGAATGTGATGAGGCAGTTTATCGTCCAGAGCGAACAGGAGGGAAAAGACAGTACACAGGTTATCGGACTGTTTGACCGGATGATGCAAATGGATATGGACGACGCGCAAATTCCGATGCTTTATGCACAGTATCTACTATCCAAAGGGATGGAGGCACAGTCTATTCCGGTATTGGAACAAGTAGTACAGATAGATCCTACCAATAAAGCTGCACGCATGACTTTATTAGGTTCCGCCATCCGAAAGAATGATTATGAACAGGTGATTAAGATCTGTGAGCCGGGGATTGAAGCAACTCCGGATGCCTTGGAGTTTTATTTTTATCTGGCTATTGCATATAATCAGGCCGAACGTTGGGACGATGTACTGGAAGTCAGCCTGAAAGCACTGGAACATGTCACTCCGGAGAGTGACAAGCAAATGGTCTCCGATTTCTATACAATTACGGGTGATGTATATCATACCAAAAAGTTGATGAAGGAGGCGTATGCAGCGTATGATTCGGCTTTGGTATACAATCCGTCCAATATCGGTGCACTAAATAATTATGCTTATTATTTATCGGTAGAGCGCAGGGATCTCGATAAGGCGGAGGAGATGAGTTATAAAACCGTAAAAGCCGAACCGAGCAATGCTACTTATCTGGATACTTATGCCTGGATTCTTTTTGAGAAAGGAAACTATGCTGAGGCCCGTATCTATATTGACGATGCCATCAAGAATACCAAACCGGAAGAAGAGAGCAGCGTGGTGTTTGAACATTGCGGGGATATCTATTTTATGACCGGTGACGTAGAAGGTGCCTTGAAATATTGGAAGAAAGCACTTGAACTGGGTACTGAATCGAAAACACTTAAACAGAAAATAGAAAAGAAGAAATACATTGCGGAATGAAAGGATGTATGTTTAAGAAATCTGTTATCAGACAGTCATACCTGCTGCCTTTACTACTTTTGGTAATGCTGCTTGCGGGTTGTAAAACATCGAAGGTTGTCAAGACCGCACCGGTGGAACCGGCTTACCTTTCGTCTAAGCTGCAGCTGACAGTGCCTAACAAAAACGGCAGTATTACTGTAAGTGGCAGTATGAAAATGAAAAGTGGCGAACGGATTCAGCTGTCTGTCCTGATGCCGGTGTTCCGTTCAGAAGTAATGCGCATGGAGGTCACTCCGGATGAAGTATTGCTGATAGACCGTATGAATAAACGTTATGTACGGGCAACCCGTGATGAACTGAAAGAGTTATTGCCTGAGAATGCCGATTTCGGCCGCTTAGAGAAACTTTTGTTCAAGGCCTCCCTTCCGGGAGAGAAGAAAGAGCTTACAGGACGTGAACTGGGGATTCCTTCTTTGGAGAAAGCCAAAGTGAGACTGTCTGATTTTTCGACCGCCGAATTTGAATTAATCCCCACCGAGGTATCATCCAGGTATACTCAGGTGGCATTAGAAGACTTGCTAAAAATGCTGATGAAACTATGAACCGCTTTCTTTTGATTCTGGTAAGCTGTCTTTGTTTGACAACTGTTGTTTCAGCTCAGTCCAATAAACTGATTAAGGAGCTGGAGAGTAAGCGTGGTGCCTTGCAACAACAGATTGCGGAGACTGAGTCATTGCTGAAGAATACGAAGAAAGATGTAGGCAGCCAGTTGAACGGACTTGCCGCCCTTACCGGACAGATAGAGGAGAGAAAGCGCTATATCATTGCCATGAACAATGACGTAGAGGCTGTCGGTAGAGAAATCTCCGGATTGGAGCGTCAGCTCAGAGGGCTTCAGCGTGACTTAAAAGATAAAAAGAAGAAATATGAGTCATCCGTACAGTACTTGTATAAAAATAAATCGGTTGAAGAGAAACTGATGTTTATTTTTTCTGCGAAAAGCCTTGGACAGACTTATCGGCGCCTCCGTTATGTGAGAGAATATGCCACTTATCAACGTCTGCAGGGAGAAGAGATCTTGAAGAAACAGGAACAGGTGAACCGTAAGAAGAAAGAACTTCAGCAGGTGAAAGCCGCTAAAGAAAACTTGTTGCGTGAACGGGAGGGCGAAAAGGCTAAACTGGAAGCACAGGAGAAAGAGAAACGTGAGATGGTGGCCAGCCTTCAGAAGAAACAGAAGGGGCTGCAAAGCGAAATTAATAAAAAACGGCGTGAGGCTAACCAACTGAATGCAAAAATCGACAAGCTGATCGCAGAAGAGATAGAGCGTGCCCGCAAGCGTGCCGAAGAAGAAGCTCGCCGGGAAGCAGCCGCCCGCCGGAAAGCGGCTGCCAAAGAGGACAAGACCTCCTCAACGGGAAGCGGCACTGCTCCGGCAAAGAAAAAGGCGGCGCCTCTGGAACGTTTCACTATGAGTAAGGCCGACCGGGAACTTTCGGGTAATTTCGTGAGCAACCGGGGCAAACTGCCGATGCCTATCACAGGTCCTTACATCATTACCAGCCATTACGGACAATATGCCGTGGAAGGATTACGTAATGTGAAACTCGATAATAAAGGAATTGATATACAAGGCAAGCCAGGTGCACAGGCACGTGCTATCTTCGATGGTAAAGTAGCAGCCGTGTTCCAGTTGAACGGGCTTTTTAATGTACTGATACGTCACGGGGATTACATTTCGGTATATTGTAACCTCTCGTCTGCTTCTGTGAAATCCGGTGATACGGTAACCACCAAGCAGGCTATCGGTCCGATTTTCTCAGACGGCAGTGACAATGGGCGGACTGTCCTTCATTTCCAATTGCGCAGAGAGAGGGATAAGTTGAACCCCGAACCGTGGTTGAACCGGTGACGCTTTCATTGGGCAAATAGGCACATACATAACAACAAGTCGTTTTTTTAATCTTAAATGAATACAACACATGCGAATCATCACTCTACTAATTACTTTATTTGCTTTTGGGATAACACCGTTGCAGGCATTCTCCTATTTCTCTTTTAAGAAGTATCAGGTAGAAGACGGATTATCACATAACACAGTCTGGTGTGCCATGCAAGACAGCTATGGCTTTATCTGGCTGGGCACGAGCGACGGTTTAAATTGTTATAACGGGCGGGGCAACAAGGTTTACAGGAATATCCTGAATGATAAGTTCTCGTTGGAGAATAACTTTGTGCAGGCGCTTTTTGAGGAAGAGAATCAGAATATATGGGTGGGAACCAACTGGGGACTTTATATTTATGACCGGGAACATGACCGTTTCAGCTATTTCGACAAGAAAACCCGCTATGGAGTCTTTATTAGCAGTGAGATTAAGAAAATCATAAAGACCGAGAGCGGATTGATCTGGATTGCCACTCTGGGGCAGGGATTGTTTGTCTATGATCCTAAGACCGATGTGCTGACACAAAACAGCCTTCAGACTTCTTTTGTATGGGATGTCTGTGAAAGTAACTCCCGCCACATTTATGCTTCTTCCTTACAGGAGGGCTTGCTTTGCTTCGATGAGAGCGGCAAATTTCTACAGTCTTATCCTCTTTTATCCGCGGGGAATAATCCCGATAATTACCGCATTAACTGTTTGCTCGATATTCGCAGCGATATTTGGTTCGGAGCCGGAAGCAATCTGCTGTATTGCCTGAACGAGCGCACCGGAAAGCTGGACAGTTATAATGCCTCCCATCTGAACTTCGGTGTTATCCGCTGCCTGCTGAGTTATTCGGAAACAGAACTTCTGGTAGGCACTGACAACGGGCTTTACCTTTTTGACTTGCGTGATAAAACTTTTTCGCGGATCGATAACCCGTCAGATCCCAGAAGCCTGAGTGACCAGTCGATCAATGCGATGATGCGTGATGCGGAAGGTGGAATCTGGGTACTGACCAATCTCGGAGGAGTGAATTATCTGGCTAAACCTACCAAAAGATTCGACTATTATCCTCCTGTCTACCGGGATGGGGGGGTAACTGCCGGGAAAGTGGTAGGTCCTTTCTGTGAGAATGCCGCAGGAAATATCTGGGTGGGCACTCGCGATGGTTTATGTTTCTTCGACGTGTCCACTCATCAGTTGACCGCTTATCCGATCGGTGGGAAAGCAGACAAGAAATATGACATACGCTCTTTGTTGCTGGATGGTGACCGTCTGTGGATAGGCACTTATGCCGAAGGGTTGAAGGTACTCGATCTCCGGACCGGGCATGTGAAGTCGTACAATCATCTGCAGGACACCCCGAACACGATTTGCAGTGACGATGTTCTGGCTGTCTACAAAGATCGCAGCGGAGATATTTTTGTCGGGACCAGTTGGGGGCTGTGCCGTTACAATCCTCAGGAAGATAACTTTTCAACCATCACTACGGTAGGATCGATGGTATCTGTGGTCGATATTCTGGAGGACATGTATGACAATTTGTGGATTGGCACATCCAACAGTGGGGTGTTCCGCTTTAACACACGAAACGGACACTGGAAACATTTCCAGCACGAAAGGAATGATTCGACTACCATTACCAACAACTCCGTGATTACACTGTTTGAGGACTTGAAAGGTACCATGTGGGTTGGTACGAACGGTGGAGGACTTTGTTCATTTGATCCGAAGACGGAGACATTCGTTGACTTTGATCCGGACAATACCATATTGCCCAATCGGGTCATCTACTCCATCGAGCAGGATAAGACGGGCGATTTCTGGATATCAAGCAATGCGGGACTGATAACGATTAACCCGATCACCAAGCAGCATTTCCGCCAGTTCACGGTCAATGACGGTCTACAAGGTAACCAGTTCACTGCCCAGTCATCTTTGAAGACGGCAAGCGGCAAGCTTTATTTCGGCGGAATCAGTGGGTTCAATTCTTTTGTTCCCGACCAGTTCATGGATAACCAGTACATCCCTTCTGTATATATCACCGAAATACGTCTGCCCTATACGACAGATGAACGGGTGGTACAGGATATTCTTCATCTGGAAGAGCCTCTTTATCGTGCCAAGACCATTACGTTGCCTTACGAATATAATACTTTCTCAGTTAGCTTCGTTGCCTTGAGTTACGAAGATCCGTTGAAGAACCGTTATTCCTACCGCTTGAAAGGGGTGGACAAAGAGTGGGTGGTCAATTCAGAACTGAATACGGCTTCTTACACCAATTTGCCTCCGGGCAAATATGTGTTTGAAGTAAGAGGCTCGAATAATGATCATAAGTGGAATGACCAGACTACCTCTCTCCTGATTGTAATCACGCCTCCATGGTGGCTGACTACATGGGCATACTGCATCTATACGCTTCTTCTCATCGGATTTGCCTATTATGCAGGCTGGCGATGGAACCGGCATGTGAAGAAGAAGTACAAACACCGGATGGAAGAGTATCAGACTGCGAAGGAGAAGGAAGTCTACAAATCAAAAATTAGTTTCTTCATCAATCTGGTGCACGAAATCCGCACTCCGTTGAGTCTGATCCGTCTTCCTCTTGAAAGGTTGCTGGAAGATAAACGGGAAGGACGGGATGCCAAGTACCTGTCGGTGATCGACCGGAATGTCAATTACCTTTTGGGAGTCACCAATCAACTGCTTGATTTTCAGAAGATGGAGAACGGCGGAGTACAGTTGAATCTGAAGAAGTGCGATATCAATCAGCTGGTAAGCGATGTTTATGGGCAGTTTACAAGCCCTGCCGAACTGAAAGGCATCTCGGTGATGCTTGATCTCCCGGAAGGTGAGATCTTTGCCTCGGTGGATCGCGAAAAGGTCTGTAAGATTATTGTCAACCTGATAGGTAATGCGGTGAAATATGCCCAGAGCCGTATCGACATTAAATTGGCATCTTCCGGTGAAGGTTTCCGGGTTTCGGTGAGCGATGACGGTCCGGGTATTCCGGATGGAGAGAAGCAGAAAGTGTTTGAGGCCTTCTACCAGGTGAAGGACGGTAAGTCGGGTGCGGTGGGTACAGGCATCGGACTGGCCTTCTCCAAGTCGTTGGCCGAAGCACATCATGGTACGTTAAGTCTTGAGGACAGCGTGTATGGCGGTTCTTCTTTCGTGCTCACTTTGCCTTGGGGCGAGGAGGTGGTTTCTGAAGAGCCCGAAGTGCTGATACCGGAAAGTCAGAATCCGGTTGCCGAAGGATCGGTTGCCGAGGCGCCGGGCAGTAAGTTTACCATCCTGCTGGTAGAAGATAACGTAGATCTGTTGAATCTGACGCGGGAGTCACTGAGCACCTGGTTTAAAGTCCTGAAAGCCCAGAACGGCCGGCAGGCGCTTGAAGTGCTTGCCAGTGAAACGGTGGACGTGATTGTCAGCGACGTGATGATGCCTGAGATGAATGGTTTGGAGTTGACGGCTAAAGTCAAGACAGATATTGAATACTCCCATATTCCTGTCATCCTGCTGACGGCAAAAACTACGTTGGAAGCTAAGGTTGAAGGTTTTGAGTATGGAGCGGATGTGTATATCGAAAAGCCGTTCTCCATCCGCCAGTTGCACAAACAGATTGAAAACCTGCTGAAATTGCGCCAGTCGTTCCATAAAATGATGACCGAATTGTCCGGCAACAGTGGAGCTTCGCCTGTCAGTCTCGTAGAATATTCCGTTTCGCAGAAAGATTGCGAACTGATGGCTAAAGTGCGGGCAGCCGTCGAGGCGCAGCTCTCTGATGAGCATTTCTCTGTCGACACATTGGCGGAGTCCCTCAATATGAGCCGTTCCAACTTCTATCGCAAGATAAAGGCACTGGCCGGCATGCCGCCCAATGACTATCTGAAGACGATCCGCTTGAACAAGGCTGCCGAGTTATTGAAAAACGGGGTACGCATTACTGACGTGTGTGAGCAGATTGGTTTCAGTTCTTCGTCTTATTTTGCCAAATGCTTTAAGATTCAGTTTGGAGTGTTGCCCAAGGATTATCATTGATTATCCTCTGCGATGAATAATATTTTACGAAAACATTTACTGAAAGATGGCTTGGTCCGGCTTTTCGGAGACCTCCCGGAGAAGAGGGGATTTACGTATACGCGCAGGCAAGTTTGCGCATATATGCAGATTTATTTCCGTCTATGCGTAAATCCGAACCCTTCAGAAAGGCGTTTTGTGGCGTTTTTGGGGGGAGAAAGAGTTATTAGGGCGGAGAGGAGGGGGGTAGCGATACCCCCTGTTCCGCTGTTATAGATAGAAGTCGGTATGATTCTTAATTTTTATAAATTAAATATCGGCCGGAGAGGTGTCTTTCACTTCTCACTGATCCCTTCTTTGCGAGGTTTTCCCAGGAGAGGCATTCCATCGGTATCCCAGCTTATTTTTTGCAGGCGGGGACTGCGTGAGTCTGTTGCGCCCGGAGCGTCATTCGGGATTCTTCGGGCATGATAAAGCATATACCACTCCTTTCCGTCCGGCGAAGGTACGAAAGAAGGGCTGCCCGGTCCGAAGACACTGTCTTCGGGTTGTTGTTCAAAGACAGGCGTGTCCAGCTTCTTCCACGATGCTGCGTCTGTCAGGTCGCTGCCGGCATCGGCAGTCAGCAGTCCGATGCAATAATAAGGGGTCCAACTTCCACTTGCACAGTAGTATATCAGCACTTTGTCCTTGTTTCTCGACTCAAAGAACTGTGGGGCTTCGTTGACGTGGATCGGATAGGCCGTTTTACTGCCGTCGGGCGAAATCCATTGACGTTCCCATTCATACTCCGGTTCCGAAATCATCACCCTGTCCGACGAGAGTGTCCATGGATTCTCCATTTTGGCTATGTAGATGCATTGGGTTTCGGTCTCGATCCGTCGTTTGGGCCATCCGCACCAGATGAGGTAGCGTTCACCCCGGTGCTCAAACGTACTGGCATGGATTGCCCAGTTATCGTCTTTGTCCGTTTTGATCCGCCCTTTCATCACGAACTCACCCTCCAGCGGGTTGGCTGAGACATTTTCGATCACATAGATGTGGTGATTGTCCATATTGCCGTCGTCCGCGGCGAAGTATACGTACCATTTTCCGTCAATCCGGTGTATTTCCGGTCCCCAAAGGTGATACGAGCTGGACACCTCCTTCGGTATCCACACTTCTTTCCGGGTTGCATGCTCCAGATCGGTGATATCATTCGTTTCCCAAAGGATGATTTTATTCTCGGCTCCTTGTGTATAGTAATACTTGCCTTCATGAAAAACAGCCCATGGTTCTGCTCCCACGGGCAGTAGGGGGTTGGTATAGGTGGCTCCGGAAGGGACCTCCTTGGATGCGGGAGCTTTTTTGTTTTGACAAGCCGGACAGCAGATGAGTGCCAGCAAGAGCAACGGGATATGTATGAGTTTCATAGGCTTGGGGTTTACAACAACGTTACAAATATAGATACCTTTTGAGGGGGCTGAAGGCGGAGAGGGTCAAGTTTAGGCTATTTTAACGTGAATCGGTCAACCACGCGGAGGGCACAGAGTCCCACAGGGAATCTATTTCTTAGTTAAACAAGAGATTAAAACTTTGTGGAACTCTGTGGTGGGCCGATGGCGTCAGAGCTCGCTGATTTCCGAATACAGCTCAATCATGCAGGAGTTTTCCAGCAAGCTTTTGAACTTGTCTTTACGGTTGCCCGACCAGTCATTGTTCAGCAATCCGTTTTCGTCACGGGTATACTGCCAGGCATAGTCCGCATTGTCTATCATGGCTTTCACGTATGTATCCTTTTTATCAACCTCGTAAAGAGCTTTCAAGCCGCGGAAGAGGATGACGTTGAACCACGGACTTGACGGAAAGAACTTCATTTCCCCTTTTACCGTAGGCTGCGGTTTCAGGAAATGCCGGCAGGCACCTTTGGCCGTCTGCTGTGCGTCTTTCAGGTACTGTTCGTCGCCGGTAGCCTGATAGAGCAGTACGCCTGCTTGGATCATCTGTCCGCTGTTGTACGTATATTTGGCATAACCGATTTTTCCTTGCAGATTTTTATTGTCCCAGTAGACAAAATCAGACGGGTCACGGAGGTTATCACGTGTCCACTGGTAAGTTGCCTTGGCTTGGTCGAGGTATTTTTTCTCCTTAGTCAGTTTGTAGAGCTTCATGCAGAGAACTGTTGCAGGAGCATTCGAACAAGTATTCTTTGATTCCTTTTTCTGTTCGCACCAGTAGATACCGCCTCCCAGATCGTCCGACCATCCGGAATAGATGTAATCGTGCAAGGCAATGGCTTTCTTCAGGTATTCCTTATTCTTTGTGGCTGCGTAATAGTCGCAGAAGTCAATCGCTACCCAATCATTGTCGTCGTAGTAACGGTCATTCTGGCCGGCAAAGGCGGGATAAGACTGATAACACTCCGGTTGGCGGGTAGTATCCCAGTACAAGTCGAGTCCGGGCTTGATTTGTTTGTCCATCAGTTTCTTGTACTTTTTGTCGCCGGATGTTTTATAGAGCGATACACAGCCTGACACCATTGCCGAATAAGGCCACAAGAAGGATACTTCTTGTTGGGTAACCTCTGAGCCGGTGTTGGCTGTATACGTAATTTGTTGATTCGGATTTCGTGGATAAGTTTCCATCAGCAATCCATACTTTTTTACCTCATAGAGAGACAGTACCCGTTGGAGGAGTGAATCGGCTCTTTGAAGGTAGACTTTACCTCCCAACTGTGCCGACAAATAGGCAGGAACCAGCAAGAAGGTGAGGGCAATGAATGATTTTCTCATACTTATATTCAAATAATGGCGATCGGTGGTTGGGCAGGTGGCACGGTGTTCATAGGCGTTAATCCGGTGAGCGGGCTGTGCGACTTGACAATAACTCAACTACTGATTCGCATAAACAGTAAAATTGTAGATTGCAGTTGAGAGCTTCCCGGGGTGCAAGGACCTTTTCACCACAGGTTACACAGGTTATTCATGTTAACCATTCGTGACTTAGAAGTCACTCTGTGTTTACCCTGTATCCTCTGTGGTGAGTTTGGACACATCCCCGGGCGCGAGGCTCCCTTCTTTACTTTATTTTCTCGAAGATAGCTTTGATCCGTTTCATATCCAGTTTGGGAGTACGGTCGTAATAGTAGATACCGTTCTTCTCCTGTTCCACGTCGGTCAGCTGTGTATAGCAGAATCCCGTCACGTGCGGTGAGTCGATAAAGGCATCGATCTGACCTTCCAGACGTTTGTAGAATGCTTCTGCATTTTCCGGCATGCCTCCGTATCCCCATGAATTTTTCCGGTCTTTCTCTGCCATCCAGGGGATACCTCCGAACTCGTCAACCATGTAAGGTTGTCCTTCGTAAACAGCCAGAAAGTCTTTGTCGCGTGCATTACGATAAGGTTCTTTGCCCTCTTCCATCTTTAACTGCTCCGTCAGTTTGACACGATCCTGTTCGTAGTTGTGTACACTCCAGATATCTGTTATCACGTGATTGTCACCACTGGCATCATTTACCGGACGGGTCGGGTCGATGGCTTTCGTGATGTTGTATACGTCGCGGATCAGGCGGACATAAGCATCCGGACCGCCACCCCAGGTTTCGTTAAAAGGAGTCCAGGTCACCAGCGAAGGGTGGTTCCGGTCACGGACTACGACTTCACTCCATTCGCCCAGGAAGTTACGGGCAGCCAGTTCCTTGTTTACATCCAGCATCCAGCTTGCCGATTCTCCCCAAGTGATGTAGCCTAACTTGTCGGCCCAGTAATAATATCTCTCTTCGAAGACTTTCTGGTGGAGGCGTGCTCCGTTGAAACCGGCTTCTTTACCCAGTACGATATCGTTCTTCAAAGCTTCGTCACTCGGAGCTGTCCAGATACCTTCCGGATAGAATCCCTGATCGAGTACCAGACGCTGGAAATAAGGCTGGTTATTCAGGTAAAAACGTCCGTTGGCTGTGTGTACTTTACGCATACCGGCGTACGATTTTACTTCATCCA
This sequence comes from Bacteroides sp. 11BF, assembly GCF_019633765.1. NCBI lineage: Bacteria > Pseudomonadati > Bacteroidota > Bacteroidia > Bacteroidales > Bacteroidaceae > Bacteroides > Bacteroides sp. 11BF. The sequence continues at coordinate 73,611 of NZ_JAFKPJ010000010.1, read as the reverse complement.
CTACATTGCCTTTGGTATCCTTTACCTGATAAACGAGGTCGTACAGGAACGGAGATTCCGGCGACCACAGCTTCATGTTCTTAACCGGCAGAACCACCACTGAACTATTGGCACAGTTTACGCTCTTTTTGGCCACGGTTTTGTTTCCGTCTTTTAGAGTGACTTCCAATGTGTTGGCTGATTCATTGTAAAACTCCGGTTCGATGACCAACTGCTTCTGGTCGATGTCCGGACGGACGAATACTGATTTCAGTCCATTGGCTGAAACGGCCTCCATCCATACGGTTTGCCAGATACCGGTAGTACGGGTATATGAGCAACCTCCCGAATAGTAGTTACCACATTGTTTTCCTCCGGTCTGGAGTCCGGAGCGGAGGTCGTCCTGCACAAATACTACCAGGTTATGAGTCTTTCCGGGTGTAACATAACGGGTCAGGTCTACAGCGAACGAAGATGAACCGCCGAAGTGACGCTGTACGAACTTACCGTCGATAAAAATCTCTGCGCAATAATCTACGGCACCGAAGTTCAGGAAGATTTTCTTTCCGTTCCAGTCCGATGGAATGGTGATGTTGCGCTGGTACCACATCTGTTCGATGAAATCGGTATAGCCCACTCCCGAGAGTTTGCTTTCCGGACAGAAAGGTACCGTAATGTTTTTATCAAATTTCTCTGCCGATTGCAAGCGGCGGTCTTTTCCCGACTTTCCAAAATCAAAATCAAATGTCCAGGTACCGTTCAGGTTGATCCACTGTTCTCTTTCGAACTGTGGACGGGGATACTCCGCTCGCGGAGTATCTGCGCTGAAACAAGACCAACTGTTCAGCATGAATAGCATTGCTGCTGCTAAAAGTTTTTTCATTGTAATTGTGTGTTTGAAGCCTCTTTCCCTCCCTATCCCTTCCCACAGGGAGAAGAGGAAAGAAGGCTTATGTGTGAATATTAAGTTGTTTTTATTATCACTGTTTGTTGCGGAAATCAATGGGAAGCTCCTACTACCGGAAATTCCGTTATTCTTAAGGTAGTGCATCCGTAAGGAATCAATGTGATCTCCGTTTCCGGTCCCTCACCTCCACTACAGAAAGAATAGGGTTGAGGCCCTGCCATCTCGTTGTAAAGTTTCCATGACGGTATCAGCCTTGCCTTCATCCGTATCTCTATCGGAGCGTTTTCTTTATTCCAGGGGAATATGGAAGATTGCTTTTCCGGATGAATCGTTACCCGGGCATGTTCATTCGCTTTGCTGCGGTTGAAGTCCACCAGACCGTAATTCCATGGTTCTGTTGGAGTCACTGCATAATAATACGGGCCGTACCAAGGTTCCTCAAACTTTTTCTTTTCCCATTTCTCTTCCATCTTCAGGGCAAATACCAATGGGCCACGTTCAATGGCTACCGAATTTTCATACCAGGTATCGGCAGTGACTTCCATCGGCAGGTGTAGTTCCACGCGGTCTCCTTTTTTCCAGATACGGTCTACAACAGCCATCCGTCCACCTTCCACATGCTGAAGAAGCTGGCCGTTGACTGATATACCGGCTTGTTTGCACCATTTGGGGATGCGTAACTGAAGGGCAAAGTTGACTTCTTTCCGTTTCTTGTCCATAGATTGGAGTGTGAAACTGATTTTATCATCCATCGGATAGTAAGTGTCTTCACAGAAAGTCACCATGCAGCCTTCTGCTACCTTGGCCGTCACCTCCGATGGGGCATATGCTGTAACAGCCAGTCCGCCATCCGGTGTGGCATACCAAAGGCTCTGCGTGAATTTGGGCCATCCTTGGTGCATGTTCGATGCGCAACAAGGATATCCTGTCAATAGTCCGAAACAGTTGTCCGTTCCTCCATGATCCTGATCGAAGTTGCGGCGGTGGCGTGTCACCATTACCTGATTAGCTTGCTGGAAATATTGTTTCGTCATGAAATCGTCAGAAATTTGGGTAGGCAGTGCATTGAATGCAATCCGTTCCAGATGGTCGGCGAAGTCAATATCACCTGTGATCTCTACCATTTTCTCCAGCGAATACATCAGTTCCACTGCCGAACAAAGTTCGGAACCCTGAGTTGGATTATTGCCATGCAAAGCTTCGTCACCGCCATACATTCCCTGGGGCTGACCGTGAAACTGGCGAATATCACTGAAAGCACGTTTCACTGCATCGAGATATGCCTTGTCCGGTTCTTGTTGATAATAGATGACAGGTTCTTTGATGCCTTGCGCCAGGTTGACGCAATGAATTGTGTTGATGCGTCTCAGGTCACCCCGGTTCACCATGTCTACAAAACTAAAACTCTGTTTATGGATCAGTTTGCCAAGATCAAGGAGGAACGAATCTCCGGTGATATTATAAAGCCAATACACAGCCTGAAGATTATCACAAGCACGGAATTCTGCCCAAAAGGTCCAGTTGCCCAGTGGTTTTTCCGGTAAAGTTTTCAGTTGGTAGCGGAAATAGTTGGTCATGAACCGGATAACCCGCTGGTCATTGGTGGCGGAATAATATTGTTGAAGTATCTTTAACATTACCATGCGTGGCCACCAGTCGTGTGAGTTGTCCCGTTGTATGCCGGCCTCTCCCGGATAGTCTTTGGCCGGGCCAAAGAATCCGTCTTCCCGCTGGCTATTTAAAGCCCATTCTATCCAGGGTTGTACTTTGGCCTTCAGCTGTGCATCGTCCAGAAGGTATGCCAGTGGAAGTAATCCGTCAATCCAATACGGTCCTCTTTCCCATTGGTCACCGTCGCCGCCGAGCCAACCATTGCGTTCGCCCATCACTAACGGATACAGTTTGTCCATTTGCCCGGTTGCCCCGTTTTTCTGTCTGACCAGCATTTCCTGCAGCCATCCTTTAGCTTTGATACTGCCCAATGGCAGTTCCATAAAAGGTTTGCGCACCAACGGATAGCGGTTGTTAGTATAATTTTCGGGGGTATCGGCCCGGAGCCCGCTTCCTAAAGAAGAGAAGCAGAGGCCCAGTCCGATAAGCAGATATGTAAACGTATTCTTTTTCTTCATGAGTGTTTTTCTATTAATGTTTGGGTACAGAAAGTTTTATTCTCTGGTGTTCGGGAAAGCGGAAACACGCAGCCTGGCTGCTCCCATCGGTATCAGTGTAATTTCCTCTTTCTCTCCTTTCGGTGCATCCATTTCAGGGAGTTCGCTGCACAAATCGTATTGGTCGATGATCCATGAAGGAACTTTCCGTCCGATAGCTTTTACTTCAATCGGTGTACTTGCTACGGTGAACGGGAAGTTATCTGCCGGCCATTCTTTGCGTACTACTTTAAAGTCTTTCAAAGGTTTGTCCTTGCCGAGTACCAATGCGTAGTTCCAAGGAGTTTTTGCATAGATCTCGTATGTCGGCCATTGGCTGGCGTCGGCGCCTTCCTGCCATTTAGAGTCACCGATAGCCGTAGCGCGGCTGTCCTTTTTCACATAATCTTCGTCAATTTTCAGTGACATTGTCAACGGACCGTAGTCTACGCTTACACTGTTTTTGTTCACTTGCCATGTACGCATCGAAAGTTGCATCGGCAGCTGAATTTCCACTTGGTCATTGTCTTTCCATTCGCGATGGATGCAGGCATATTGTCCGGCTTCGGGGTTGGCCGCTACCTTTTTGCCGTTAACAAAGATAGTCGCACCCTCTGTCCATGAAGGAATTCTCAGATAGAAGGGGAAACTTACTGCTTTCGGAGTATTTACCGTAAACCGGATCGTTTCCTCAAAAGGATAGTTAGTCTGTTCGTGAAGAGTTATTTCGTTTCCGTCACCCACTTTCACTGTTGCTTTGCAGGCAGCATACATAGCGGCTGCTATACCGTTATCCGGACTGGCCAGAATCAGATGTTCGGCATAGTAAGGCCATCCCTGTGCATGATTGTGCTGGCAGCAACGGCTACTGAAGGGATTCATTGCCAGGAAAGGTCCCCGGTTGTCGATGCCCGGATGATGGTTCTTTGAGTCACTGACAGTTTGATTGGGACAAGTGATATAACGCAAACCCTTGAAGTCCGGCATTACGGCAGCCGGATAACTGTTGAATGCCACCTCTTCGCAGTGTTCTGCCCAGAAAGGATCGCCGGTCATACACAGCATCAACTCGTCCGAGGCCATCTGTTCCACCAATCCGCAGGTTTCTACTCCCTGGCGCGGGTCAATTGATCCCATACGTGCATTTTCATCGGCACCGAACATACCGCCCGGCACTTGTCCGAAAGTACGGCGGATCAGGTTGTGCACATTATAAGATGCTTTCAGCAGGGTCGAGTCTCCCGTCATCATATAATAGGTAGCCGGTTCACGGAAACACTGCGCGATGTTCACGTTGTGCCAGTTTGGCAATGCCGACGGACGGGTCCAGTCTGCTGTGTTGCGGTGTATTTTCTCAGCCAGTTCCAGTAAGAACTGATCTCCTGTACGGTTATAGAGCCAATATACGCTTAACAGGTTGTCCCCGCCACGGCTGTTTTCCCAATAATCTTCCAGAAACTGTTCATCCGGTACACTCAGTTGCCATTTGAAGTAATTGGTCATCAGGTCAATAACCCGTTGATCATTTGAATATTCGTAATAGGATTGAAGACACCAGAGCATGATCATCTGTGCCCACAACTCTCTTTTTCCGTTTCGTTCGTTGATAGGACCGAAATATCCGTCAGGCTGTTGGCTGGCAAATGCACCTTCAAGCCATATCTTGGCCTCGTCGATCATTTTCTGATCCTTTAATATATAGGCCAGGTTTCCATATCCTTTCAGCCAGTAGGGAACCTCTTCCCATCCATGGTCTCCTCCTTGGGTCAGCCAGGCATTGTTCTCCTTACCCAGCCATGCGCTGATTTCATTCAGATGCCCCGTCAGTCCATCTTTCTGTAGTTCCAGATATTTCTTTAACCATCCTTCGGGTTGGATACTTCCTACAGGTAGTTTAATGAAGTTCATCGGTTTCAGTGGCAGGCGGTTTCCTACATAATTTACGTTGGTTTGTGCACAGTCGGGCCGATTCACTATAGCTACTGCCGACGATGATTGATCGGAAGTGCACGATGCTGCCATTAATCCGGCGGTAATCAGGATTCCTGCCAGGCCTCCTTTCAGATTTTTCATCTTTTTCATGTTTGGGTGTTTTTACTTATGGTTATTATTTAGGGGTTATTTCGATACAAATCAGTAGCTTCGTCTGATATCATGCTACAAAGTTTGTGAATTCTGCATGAAATGTGTGAAACAAACTATTCAATAAATAGCAATTACTGACCAATAAGATGTGAAATACAGGTTCAGTGAACAATAGGAGCATAAAAAGAACAGTTTCTTTTGTTTATTGAGCAGTATTTATCCCTTTATTCAACGAAAATGTTTTTTCTTTGTAGCATCTTAATAACGAAAAGCTATGAAAACAAAGATCTACCTGCTATTTATTACTACCTTATTCTTCTGCGCCGGTTGTGGAAACAAGAACGGCGGACAGAAACAGAGGTCGGTAAGTGCAGCAAAGGATACATATGTAAATCCTTTGTTTCCGGAAGGAGCCGATCCGAGTGCTCTGTTCCATAATGGCAAGTATTATTATACACATGGGACAGAAGATAAAATCCTGCTTTGGGAAACGTCTGACATTACCGATATGGCTCACTCTGTTTGTAAAATGGTGTGGCGTCCGGAAGATCCGTCCAATTGTTGTCACCTCTGGGCACCGGAGATTCATTATATAAATGATAAATGGTATATTTATTATGCTGCCGATGATGGCAATACGGACAACCATCAGTTGTACGTACTTGAAAACTCTTCTCCCGATCCCATGCAGGGTAAATTTGAAATGAAGGGGAGCATTATGACCAATCCCGAATGGAATTGGGGTATACAAGCCACTACTTTCGAACATAAGGGAGTTCGTTATTTAGCTTGGTCCGGTTGGCCCAAGAGAAGAACCAATGCTGAAACTCAATGTATCTATATTGCCCGGATGAAAGACCCGTGGACACTTGACTCTTCCCGTGTCTTGATATCCAGACCCGAATATGAGTGGGAACGCCAGTGGGTAAATCCGGATGGTAGCCGTACGGCTTATCCTATTTATGTGAATGAAGGACCTCAGTTCTTCCATTCGAAGGATAATAAGACATTGATTCTCTATTATGCCGCCAGTGGTTCATGGTCACCTTATTATTGCATCGGAATGCTGACTGCCGATGCCGAAAGTGATCTGCTCGATCCGGCCTCTTGGACAAAAAGTCCGGTTCCGGTATTCCAGCAATCGTTGGAAAACGAAGTATACGGTCCGGGTGGTCTCTCGTTTGTTCCGTCGCCCGATGGCACGGAGTGGTATATGATTTACCATGCCCGTCAGGTAACCAACGGAGATACCGGTAGTCCTGAGACCCGCAATCCGCGGATACAGAAAATAGGATGGGATGCTAACGGAATGCCCGATTTAGGGATTCCGGTTCGTGCAGGAGTTGCCTTGCCGAAGCCTTCGGGTACTCCCTTGAAATAAAATAGTTATTTAGAACGTTTTTCCTTAGTTTGACAGGTAGCCGACTACCTGCCCCGGGGAACGTATTGCGTAATCAATAGGTTAAACATAATTTTAAGACAATGAAAAAGAGCATTTTAATTGCTGTTCTGACAGCGTCGATGGCTACTTCCGCTTTTGCACAATGGAAACCGGCAGGAGACAAAATCAAGACAAAGTGGGCTGAACAGGTAAACCCTGAGAATGTACTGCCCGAGTATCCGCGTCCGGTAATGGAACGGGGAGAGTGGAAAAACCTCAATGGTTTGTGGAATTATGCCATCACAGAAAAGGGAGCCGTTCCTTCGGCTTATGAAGGACAGATCCTGGTTCCTTTTGCCGTAGAGTCCAGCCTTTCAGGTGTTGGTAAGAAAGTAAGTCCCGATGAGGAACTCTGGTATCAGCGTACCTTCACTGTACCTGCCACTTGGAAAGGTAAAAAGGTGATGTTGAATTTCGGTGCTGTAGACTGGAAAGCCGATATTTGGGTGAATGATATTAAAGTAGGGCAGCATACCGGCGGATTTACTCCTTTCTCGCTTGACATTACAGCTGCTTTGACTGCTAAGGGAGACAATAAGCTCGTAGTGAAAGTATGGGATCCGACAGACCGCGGACCTCAGCCTCGCGGCAAACAGGTGAACCGTCCCGAAGGTATCTGGTATACGGCCGTGACAGGTATCTGGCAGACTGTTTGGATGGAACCTGTGGCCGAACGTCATATAACGAATGTTCGTACTTCTTCGGATATCGACCGAAAGAAACTGACCGTAGATGTTGCTACCAGTACCGGTTGTCCTTCCGAAGTTATTGAAGTGAAAGTGTTCGATGGCAAACAATTGGTTGCTACCGGAAAAGGACTGAATGGCCAGACCATCGACATTCAGATGCCTGCCGATGCAAAATTGTGGAGTCCTGCCTCTCCGGCTCTCTATTCCATGCAGATAGCTCTGTTGAATAATGGTAAAGTGACTGATAAAGTAGACAGTTACACAGCTATGCGTAAATATTCTACCCGTCGTGACAAGAACGGAATTGTACGCCTGCAACTGAATAATGAAGATGTGTTCCAGTTTGGTCCGCTCGATCAGGGTTGGTGGCCCGACGGGTTGTATACAGCTCCGACAGACGAGGCATTGGTGTATGACATCCAGAAAACCAAAGACTTCGGATTCAATATGATCCGTAAGCATGTGAAGGTGGAACCGGCACGTTGGTATACACACTGCGATAAACTGGGTATCATTGTATGGCAGGATATGCCGAACGGTGACCGTGAGCCGGAATGGCAGATGTATAATTACTTCACGGGTAACGAGCTGAACCGTAGTGAAGAGTCGGAACAGATTTATCGTAAAGAGTGGAAAGAGATCATGGACTATCTGTACAACTATCCTTGCATCGGTGTATGGGTTCCGTTCAACGAGCGTTGGGGACAGTTCAAGACCGAAGATATTGCGGCATGGACAAAGAAGTATGATCCTTCACGCTTGGTGAACCCGGCAAGTGGCGGCAATCACTTCCCTTGTGGTGATATTCTCGATTTGCATCATTATCCCAATCCGTCCCTCGACTTCTATGATGCCGGACGTGTTACTGTATTGGGTGAATATGGCGGTATCGGACTGGCATTAAACGAACACCTTTGGGAACCGAATCACAACTGGGGATACGTAAAGTTCAATTCTCCGGAGGAAGTAACGAAACAATATGTTGAGTACGGTAATGAATTGTACCGGTTGATTCAGCGAGGTTTCTCGGCTGCTGTCTACACACAGACCACTGATGTGGAAATGGAAGTGAACGGACTGATGACATATGACCGTAAGGTGATTAAGGTGAATGAAGCCCAGGTGAAGGCTATCAATACCAAGATATGCAATTCTTTAAATAAGTGATTAGAGTAGGGTGTCGATAGGTACACAAGTTTTTGATTAAGGTATAGATTGTTGAAGGATACGATTTTGAGTGAAACATACAAATAAATAAAATAATGAAAAAACTATTTGCAATGGCTTTAGCAGTCGGTATGCTATGTAATGCACAGGCAGCCGATTTGTACAAAGCGAGTAAAAATGTAGCTTTGCGTGCTCCGGCAGTGCCTCTCATCACTTCCGACCCTTATCTGTCCATCTGGTCGCCCACAGATGCACTGAATGAAAGCAGCACGATGCATTGGACCGGAACGGAACATCCTTTGTTGGGTGCCATACGTGTGGATGGGAAAACCTATCGTTTTATGGGCAAAGATAAGTTGAACCTTGAGACTCTTGTTCCGATGACGGATACCGATACCTGGCAGGGAAGTTATACTTTTGACCAGCCGGCTGCGGGATGGAATACCCTTTCGTTCAATGCTGCCGGATGGAAAGAGGGTCAAGGTGCTTTCGGTACTCCCGATATGCCTCGTGTCCAGACTCGCTGGACTACTCCGGATATCTGGGTTCGTCGTGAATTTCAGATCAATGACGACCTGAACGGAGAAACCATCTATCTGAAATATTCGCACGACGATGTATTCGAACTCTACCTGAATGATGAGAAGCTGGTTGCTACGGACTATTCATGGAACAACGACGTATTACTCGAACTATCGGACGCAGCCAAGAAGAAGCTGCAAAAAGGAAAAAACGTACTTGCCGCACACTGTCACAACACAACAGGAGGTGCTTATGTAGATTTCGGCCTTTATCGCCTGAACAAACAGACGACGGGCTTTGAGACGGCAGCCGTCCAGAAATCGGTAAGCGTACTCCCCACACAAACTTACTACACGTTTACTTGCGGTCCGGTGGAACTGGACCTGGTGTTCACCGCACCTTTGATGATGGACGACCTCGATTTGTTGTCTACTCCCGTTAATTATATTTCTTACCGCGTTCGTTCGCTGGATAAAAAACAGCACGATGTGCAGATGTACGTGGAGACCACTCCACAGCTTGCCATCAATGAACTGACACAACCTACCCGTTCGAAAGTGATCCGTCGTAACGGTATCAATTATGTACAGGCGGGAACCATCGATCAGCCTATCCTCGGACGAAAAGGAGATGGAATCTGCATTGACTGGGGATATGCTTATCTGGCCGGAAATATAGGTGCCAATACGGCTGTCAGCCTGGGTAACTATTATGGCATGAAGAACGAATTTGCGACTAAGGGTACTTTATTGCCCACGCAAGCCGAATGCGTGACACGTCGTGCCGATCAGATGCCGGCTATGGCCTATACCGATAACCTGGGCAAAGTAGGTGCCGATGGCAAATCCGGCTTCCTGATGTTGGGTTACGATGATATTTATGCTATCGAATACTTCTACCAGCCTCGTATGGCTTACTGGAAACATGACGGTAAAGTGACTATCTTTGATGCCTTCGAACGTGCCAAGGCCAATTATGCATCTGTTATGGAACGCTGTCGTGCTTACGACCAAATGATTCTGAACGATGCAGAAAAAGCAGGTGGCAAAGAATACTCTGAACTGTGTGCGCTCGCTTACCGCCAAGTGATTGCCGCCCATAAGCTGTTCAAGGATGCGGATGGTAACTTGCTCTTCTTCTCTAAAGAGAACAATAGTAACGGTTGTATCAATACCGTCGACCTTACCTATCCGTCTGCCCCGCTCTTCCTGGCTTATAACCCCGAATTGCAGAAAGGTATGATGACCAGTATTTTTGAATACAGTGCCAGCGGACGTTGGAACAAACCTTTCCCGGCTCATGACATAGGTACATATCCTATTGCGAACGGACAGGTTTACGGAGGAGATATGCCGATTGAAGAGGGTGGAAATATGGTGGTTCTGACTGCTGCTATTGCCAAAGTTGAAGGAAATGCCGATTATGCCAAGAGGTATTGGGATTTACTGACTATCTGGACGGATTATTTGGTAGAATACGGACAAGATCCCGAAAATCAACTTTGTACCGATGACTTTGCCGGGCACTGGGCACACAATGCCAATCTTTCGGTAAAAGCCATCATGGGAGTAGCCGGTTATAGCGAAATGGCCCGTATGCTCGGTATGGATGATGTAGCCGACCGGTATGCCGCTAAAGCCAAAGCTATGGCTACTAAATGGGAACAAATGGCACGCGAAGGCGATCATTACCGTCTGGCTTTCGACCGTGAGAATACCTGGAGTCAGAAATACAATATGATTTGGGATAAAATGTGGAATCTGCACCTCTTCCCCAACAATGTGATGGAGAAAGAAGTCGCTTACTATCTGACCAAACAAAATCTTTATGGTCTCCCGTTGGATTCCCGCAAAGAATATACTAAGTCCGACTGGATTATGTGGAGTGCTGCCATGTCTTCGGACAAAGCGACTTTTGAGAAGTTTATTTCTCCGGTATATAAGTATGCCAACGAAACCGTATCACGCGTTCCGCTGAGTGACTGGCATTATACCGATAGTGGTAAATTTGTCGGTTTCAAGGCACGCTCTGTAATCGGTGGTTATTGGATGAAGGTATTGATGGATAAAATGCAGAAATAATAAGAACTGGTATATAATAGAGTTTACTGTTAAGGGTTGTATCCAAAGCTTGTTCAGCTTGGACACAACCCTTTCTTAATTTCCCTTTAAAGATACTCCATTGGAGCTCCTAACTAATTAACTAATAAGGATGTTTGGGTGTGAATCAATGCTGGCCGTAGGCCCAGTCTGCTTAACTCACCGAGGTTGGGCAACTTGGATAGGAAGGATGCACTGAAATTCAGGGATATGTCAAGGCAAATCAAACTCTGAGGGGAGTTATGTGAAAAAAGAGTGGCTAACAGTACATAACCATTAGCCACTCTTTTTATTTCTTTGTTTATGCAAGTTAGTAGTTGAATTTCAAATCTTCCACTACTGATTTGCATTATTTATAAACTTCCAGTTCGTAGATACGTGTATCTCTGCCTCCGGTGCTCTGTGTAGGACGGGTCACAAGCAGACGGATGTAACGTACTTTTCCGTCATAGTTCAGCGGACGTGAAACGACATTTGCATGGTTACCGTCGATAGCATCCAGAGTGGTCCATTCATCGCCCGGGTTCATTTTCCCTTGCAGGAAGCAACCATTGGTGATGTATGAGTGACTTTCCTGTCCGGCATTCACCATCTTCCAACCGCTGATGTTTTGTGCTTCACCCAGATCAAAGTCTACATAGTTCGGCGTTTGTGAAACGTCACACCATTTTGTATCTGTCTTGCCATCCAGCAGGAAGTCCGGTTTTTCTTCATCGTTGGTGTATCCTGAACAAGCAATGATTTTTGCTCCTTTCAGGATATTTTCGCGTACTACTTCTTTACCTTCTCCGGCAGTAGCTGCATTGCCTACGTTATTGGTGCGGAAAAGAGCACTGGCTACGGTTGTAACCGGTTCATTTTCGGCAACCAAGGTAGCAGCAAATAAAACCACCTTTTCATTTCGGGGCAAGATTACGCTGGTAGCTCCTTTCGGAATATCCATACCAAACTTGAACATATAAGTGAATTCATAAGGCTGATCACCGTTGGATGCATGGCGGTGTGTACCGACATAGGCAATCTCGGCGTCTTTGAGATATCCTTCGGTGTGTCCTTTGTGTCCCCATTGGCCGATGAAGCCGGTATAAGAAGGCACAACGAATGAAGCGGTCTGCTTGCCAATGCGGAAGTCGGCCTGATTGTCTCCTTCGGTAGAGGCGGCAAGGATATAGAGACGGTTGTATTTGTTTCCCGCAGGCAGTTGTAAAGTATCACCCTGACAAGTCATTCCGTTCGCAATTTCTTTCTCTCCCAAGCGGAAAGTGGTCTGACCGACTACCAATGAATCCGGCAGGAGCTCGGCAGCAAAAGAATAACCCGATTCGAAGTCGCCTTCTCCGCGGAATTCATTATAAGAAGCACATTTGCGGTCGTAGTCAAGTGGTAAAGCGGCATATTCGACCGGAGATGACTCACGTCCCGATGGTTTGAGGCGAACCTTGTAAGTTCTTACAGAATAAGGAGTAATGTTTACCTGCAACTTGTTTCCTTCGAAAGTTGCATCGCCGATTGCCTTTTCCGTACCGTTGGCTTCGCTGGCACTGATGATCTCACCGGCAAAAGTCAGTGTAGCACTCTGTGCTTTCCGACCCTCGGTTTCGTATACACGCACTACATACTCATCGGTTTCTTCCGCTTTCTTCAGTGCCTTGATCAATACATTGCGGTTATCTGAAGAAGCAAACGAGAACGATTTTCCGGCATTTCCTTTGTGCTTTTCAGTACGGAAGGCTTTCAACTGTTGATTCAGTATCTCAGCTTTCTCCACAGTACCGGGCTTGTCCAGCTTTCCCTGATGTGGTACGAGGCTATAAGTGAACACATGATGTCCGAAATCCTGGTGATCCTGATATGCATAACCATTACGTGTTTCCGGCGTGTGAAGCAGGGTGAGGCGGATCGTATGGTTATCCGGCTTGTCCCATCCATATTTGCTGTCGTTCATCACCGATACACCATAACTTCCGTCACGATCGGTCAGGTCGGCCCAATATTGTGCATATACTTCATAAGCGGTTTCGATATTATTCCCACGTTCGATGCTTCCGATACCTAAGTCATATGTAGCTTTCTCGTTCTCAATGTTGAGAGGAAATTCGGCTTTCAGCAGTGCGTTAGTCGATTGCCAGTCTACTTCATTATAGAAGTCGATGCGTTCTGCGCGGCTGCCTTCATATAGGCGTATATATTGGCGGAATACCGATTCTCCATGACGTTTCTCTACACAAAGCGATTTACGTAAGGTTCCGTTCTCTACTAAAGTCATTTTTACATCATCTGTAATCGAAACCGGAGTTCGGTCAGTTGTCTCTTTCAGCACTTCCCATGCCGGCCAGTTGTACGACTTATTTTGAGTGAAGAGTGCCAGGCGGATTGCTTTCCCGGCTTTCACCAGCTCTTTGCCGTTCTTTTTGTCAGTCAGAGAGACGATATCTCCGTTTTTATCCAATGTAATCTTATACAGGGAGTTTTCCAGGGTATTGACGTTGGGGGCAACATCACCTGTGGCGGTTCCCGATGTGCGTACGTCATATACCACATATCCTGTAGCCGGAACTGTTGCTTCTACCAGGATGTGTGCCTTTCCGTCAGTATAAGAAATGAGCTGTGCAGATACTTTTTTGCCCTTTTCATCGTACACCGTTATCCCTTTGGGAGCTTTCGGAAGGTCAAGTTCTATTTCCGCAATATCTGTAACCGCAAATCCCAGTGCATTATAAAGGATTACCGGAATACCGCTGACCCGTGTATCCAATTCTTTGCCGATGCCATGGATGGAGGAAGTTAGTATATTGGAGAACTGTTTCAGTGAGATCAGTTCATCGTTCCATGAAAATTCATAGGCACGCGGTATGCTGGTTCCTGTCAGGTCATCGTGGAACTGATGATAAATGAAGCGTTTCCATGCTTCATTGATGGTGCTTCCCGGGTATTTGGCCTGATTCAGCCATTCGGCAGCTACGGCAGCTCTTTCGGCAGCATCTCCCAGCAATTCGTTCTGGCGGTTGTACAATTTCATGGCGGTCTGTGAGGTGTAGCATCCTGTACCGTGGACATCCATCAACAGTTCACCGTCGTATATCGGTAATTCCGGATGATTCTTATAAGGAAGGTAGTCTTTATAAAGCTGGTCGCTGGTCGCACTGATAATTTCTACCGGACCGTTCCCTCGGAGTCCTTTCTCCACAGATCGGACGGACCCCAGTGTCGGTGATCCGCCGATATCGCCTGTACCGTAATATCTGTATACTGCATTAAGAGGTGTACGGTCTGCCAGCTCTTTCAGTTGTTCGTTTTCTGAAAGGTCTTCGTCGTTCCATCTTCTGCCATAATCATATCCATGTGCCAGCATGATAGACGATCCGTCTATTCCTTTCCATAAGCCGATGGTGAACGGATGCTTGCTCTTGCCATAGAACGGATGCACACGCCAGTCCAGCTTTTGTGAAGAGAAACCGATCAGTCCACAATGTGAAGCGATGGTAGGCAGTGTCCAGCCAAATCCGAAACAGTCGGGCAAGAAAATATCGGTGCTTTCTACTCCGAATTCCTTTCGGTAATACTGTTGTCCCAGCATAATATTGCGGATGAACGATTCAGTCGAAGGCACCAGAGCATCTGTTGCATCCCAGCTACTTCCGGAGATGTGCCAGCGGCCTTCCCCGATATACTTTTTCATTTCTTCGTATTGTGCAGGATAGTACTCCTTCATCCAGGCATATTTCACTCCGCCTTCAAAGTTGAACACATAGTTCGGATACTTTTTCAGCAGAAACAGGTTCTGGTTGATCGTGTTCCATACATACTCTTTAATGGTAGTCTGTACATCCCAGTTCCACTGAGTGTCCAGATGGGCATCTGCCACCATGTAGGCTTTCGCCTTTTTTTCCTGTTTGTTCCCTTGGGCGTACGAGGCTCCTCCGGATAACAGCAGGGTAGCTGCCAGCATAGCAATGTGTAATTTCATGTTTGCTTAATACATTATTTAATTAATAAATGAGGAATCATACAAAGGTGACCAAATTCGTAGAAAGGAGATGAAAAATACTGTTCAATAAATAGCAGAATCTGTTCAGATGTCGTTTTGAGGCTCTGTGGAGGGAATTGAAATGTTGAAAAGAACAGATTTTGTTGTTTATTGAACGGAAATTATTGTCTTATTAGCTAAAAATAACTTTCCTTTGCAATGTTTCGAAACCGTAAAAGCTATACTATGAAATACATCCCGTCTTATATCCCGGGGATTATTTCCATAACGATGCTTTTATACATTAAAGATTTATAGAACCTGTTTTTTAAATTTATGTACTATGCGTAAAAAAGAACAAATGTTTTGGCTCGCAAGTCGTAGCAGAATGTGGCGCATACCACTTTGTATGGCTGCCTTTTCGCTTTTACCAAGTGCCTATAGTTTCGCCGGTGCCGAAAATCCGGCAACAGAAACTGTATGGGCTGTGAACTCCGTTCAGCAACAACGGACCGTAAAGGGTATAGTTATCGACGCCAATGGCGAAGCGGTAATTGGTGCTAATGTAAAAGAGCCGGGAAGCACGACTGGTACCATCACCGATATTAACGGTGAATTCTCGCTGAGTGTTGGCTCTAAAGCTACACTGGAAGTCTCATTTATTGGTTACACAACACAAAAAGTAAACGTAGGAGCATCAAACACAGTTAAAGTAATTCTACAGGAAGATACTAAAGTACTCGATGAAGTCGTTATTACCGGTTTCGGAATGTCACAGAAGAAAGCGACACTGACAGGTGCTGTTTCTGCGATTAAATCAACAGATATTGAACGCTCTGCTGCGTCTACTGCTTCAGGAGCATTGGTTGGTAAGATCGCGGGTCTGAATACCCGTATGCAAGATGGACGTCCTGGAGCTTCTACAGCACTACAGATACGTAACATGGGTACTCCGCTGTTTGTGATTGATGGTGTGCAATCAGATGAAGGACAATTTAATAATATGGACTTTAATGATATTGAAAACATTTCAATATTGAAGGATGCTTCTGCTGCTATTTATGGTATTCGTGCTGCTAATGGTGTAGTAGTGGTGACTACTAAGAAAGGGCAACAGAAAAGTAAAAATACAGTTTCTGTCAATGCTTATTATGGCTGGCAGAAAAACTCAAGATGGATTCAACCTGCTGATGCTAAAACTTATGTAAATGCATATACAGCTGCTGAGACTTGGGCCGGCCGAACTGATGGAGAACGTAAATTCTCAAGAGAGGATTATGATAAGTGGATGGCTGGTACGGAGAAAGGTTATACCGGATTTGACTGGGGAGATTATATTTGGAAGACATCTCCACAATATTATGTAAATACTAACTTTTCCGGAGGTTCGGATAAAGCCAACTATTATGTATCTGTGTCACATATCAATCAAGATGCCACAGTTCGTAATTATGGTGGATTCAAACGTACCAATGTTCAGATGAATATTGATATGAAAGTCAATGATCGTTTCAAGATTGGGGCAAGTATGAATGGACGTATCGAGTCACGTAAGAATCCTGGAGTTCCTGGAGGTGATGACTATGATCTTCCTTTATATGCTAACTTGAAGAACTGGCCGACAATGGGTCCGTACGCAAATGATAATCCTCTTTATCCGCAGAAAGTTTCAACGGATATTAATACCAATTTTGCCCTTCTGAACTATGAAAATTCTGGTAAAATGACGGATGATTGGCGTGTGCTTCAAATGCAGGCTACAGCAGAATACGAACTACTGAAAGGATTGAAGGCCAAGGGAATGGTGGGATACTATTTCGCTTATAGAGAAATGGAAAATCATGAATATCCTTTTAAGTTGTATCGATATAATCAGGCTAATGATACTTATGAAGTGGATGCATCAATGAATACTCCTTATCGTGAACGTATTCGTCATAGAAATGAAGATTTATTCTCTAATTTCCAGTTGAACTATGATCGTAAGTTTGGTGATCATTACATTAATGCTATTGCCGGTTTTGAGGCCTCTCAACGTAAAAGTCCAAACTTTAATATAATCTCAACTCCGGTAGCTAATAATTTGAATCTGATTCAATTTAAGGAAATTAAAACGTTTAATGATAATGGGAACGATACCCAGGCTCGAATGGGATATTTGGGACGTATCAATTATAGTTATGCTGATAAGTATTTAGTTGAATTTATTGGTCGTTGGGATGGTTCTTGGAAGTTCCGTCCGGGAAATCGTTGGGGGTTCTTCCCTTCGGCATCTTTAGGATGGAGAATTTCTCAGGAGAAATTCTGGCAAGAAAGTAAACTGGAAAGCATTTTCTCTGACTTTAAGATTCGCGGTTCTTATGGTGTAGTAGGAGATGATAATGTAAGTGATTATTCTGCATTTGATTATTTGGCAGGCTATGACTATAATAGAGGAGGCTCAGTTATCGACGGACAGTATGTTGTAGGATCTGCCCCTCGTGGGTTACCCAATCAGACATTGTCATGGATAAAAGCCAAAATATTGGATATTGGTGTGGATATGGGCTTCTTTAATAACCGGTTGACTGCTCAGATTGACTTCTTCCGCCGATTGCGTACAGGTATCCCGGAGTCACGTTATGATGTATTGTTGCCTTCTGAAGTTGGTTTTGGATTGCCGAAAGAGAATCTGAGATCAGATCTCCATATTGGTTATGATGCAATGGTGCGTTGGACAGATAATATCAATGATTTCAATTATAGCGCTGGCGCTAATGTGACTTATTCTCGTTTCTATGATTGGGAACAATATGATGATCGTCGCAGTAACTCTTGGGATAGATATCGTAATAGTATTTGGCATCGTGTAGGTTATATAAACTGGGGATATGAGGCTGTCGGACGCTTTGAAAATTGGGAGCAGATAGCGACTTATCCGGTAGATATTGACCGTAAAGGTAATCGTACAGTTGTGCCGGGTGATATCATCTACAAGGACGTAAATGGTGATGGTGTTATTAACTTTATGGATGAACGTCCTATTGGTTACAGACAGGATGGAACTCCTAACCTGAACTTTGGTATCAATTTATCTGCTAGCTGGAAGGGCTTTGACCTTTCAATGGACTGGACAGGTTCTGGAATGACTTCATGGATGCAACAATGGGAAACGGCACGTCCATTCCAGAATGATGGAAATAGTCCGGGTGAAATCTTGAAGGATTCTTGGCATTTGGCCGATGTGTGGGATGCTGATAGTGAGTTGATTCCTGGTAAATATCCTTTGATACGTATGAATAATGCCGAAACATCTGCTTATGATAAGAGCACATTCTGGCTGCATAATGTACATTATATCAAATTGCGTAATTTGGAGTTCGGATATACTTTACCGAAAATTTGGTTAGCAAAATCGGGTATTAGTAATTTGCGTGTATATTTGTCTGGAACCAACCTGTTGACATTGACTAATGTACCCATTATTGATCCGGAAGGTTCTAAAGATAATGGCTTGATTTATCCAACGCCACGTATTATAAATCTTGGTATTAACCTCAAATTTTAGCAAACAATGAAAAAGAGAAATTTTATAGCTGTTGCTGCTTGTGCACTGGCATTAAGTAGTTGTAGTGGATTTCTGGACCAAAAGCCAGATCGCATTATGACGGAAGATCAAGTTTATGGAGATGTTAATCTGACAAAATCTGTATTGGCTAATTTCTATGAACGTATATCATTAGGCCAACATGTAGGAGATACGGATGGGTTCGCTCTGTTGGATGAAGCCATTACTTATGATACTAAAGATGATCAGGAGGTAGATCGTAACTGGTGGCGTACATATGATTATACATTGATCCGTAATATCAACCAATTCTTAAAAGGGTTGAGAGAATCGACCGCATTGTCTGAAGTTGATAAAACTCCTATGGAAGGAGAGGCTCGTTTTATACGTGCATGGGTTTATTTCTGTACTTGTCGTACTTTGGGAGGAATGCCAATTGTTGGTGATGAAGTGTACGATTATACTTCTGGTATGGATATTACTACTCTTCAGGTTCCTCGTGCAACAGAGTCTGAAATGTATGATTATATTATAGAAGAGTGTAAGGCCATTGCGGAAATGTTGCCGACCGAACCTTCAAAGAATGGAGCTCGCGCAACTAAATGGGCCGCAAAAATGCTTGAAGCAAGAGCAGCCGTTTATGCAGGTTCTATTGCCCGATACAATACAGTTGCCGATTATCCATTGTTGAATCCGGAAACAGGAGTAGTAGGTATCTCTTCAGAGAAAGCAACTGATTATTATAAGAAAGCGTTAGCTGCTGCAGAAGAGGTTATCAATAGTGGAAAATATTCTTTGATGAGAGTTGCTGATGATGCTACTCCGCAAGAGAAAGCAGACAACTTCTTTAAGGCTGTATGTGAAAAAAATGGCAATACAGAAGTCATTTGGTCACGTGATTATATTTATCCGGGACAAACTCATGGTTATACCAAGTCAGTACAGCCCCATGATGGTGCCGAAGATGGAGGAAATAGCCGTTTATCTGCATTACTAAATCTGGTGGAAGCTTTTGAACCTATAGCTACAGATACTCCGGGAGAAGGGGCTAAGTTTGATGTTGGTACAAAGGATGATCCTAAATTTTATACTAATCCCGAAGATTTATTTGAAGGTCGCGATCCTCGTTTGGCCGGAACGATTCTTTATCCTGGTTCTTCTTTTAGAGATAAAACTGTCGTTTTGCAAACAGGACAATGGATTAAAAACGCTGATGGACAGTGGGAACAGAAATTGGGTCAGAGTCTTGGAGAAAAGGATGAGCAAGGAAGGTATGTTACAGCTTTGAATGGTCCGATGGTACGTAATGACCAACGTGAGTGTAATCGTACTGGTTTTTATATCCGTAAATATCTTGATAAAACGACTTCTGCCGGAACTGACCGTGGATCTGAAATGTGGAATGTTTATTTCCGTCTCTCTGAGGCTTATTTGATAGCTGCAGAAGCTGCTTATGAACTTAATGGTGGAAGTGATGCTACTGCTTTGAAATATATAAATGCAGTACGTTCCAGAGCAGGTGTTAAAGAATTAGCTTCTGTCAACCATCAACAGATTATGCATGAGAATCAAGTAGAGTTTGCCTTTGAAGGCCATCGCTGGTGGGATTTGAAACGTTGGCGTCAAGCTGATAAGATCTGGACAGGCTCAGAAATGGATATCACGGCTACACGCCGTGGCTTGTGGCCTTTCTTAGTTGTCTCTGACGATGATAAGAATGGAAAATGGGTTTTCTTTGAAGAAAATATGAATCGTTATTATAGAAATCCGTTGAAATGTCTACCTAAACACTATTATGCTGAGTTAGATAATGGTTGGCTGAATAACAATCCGAAACTGGTGAAGAACCCGTATCAATAATCTTAAATTAGAAAGAAATAATGAAAGCAATATCCAAAATTTTTTCAGCACTACTATTGGTAATGATAGTTATTACCAGTTGTACAAAGGATAATTATGATGCTCCGGAATCAATGCTGACTGGAGAGGTCGTTTATGAAGGAGAGGCTTTGCAACTACGTGGAAATGAGGCGGTCCGATTGTTCCTTTATCAGCGTGGTTATGAAAAGCATGATCCGATTGAAGTTTTTGTAAATCAAGACGGAGCTTATTCCGCATGCTTATTTGATGGTGAGTATCAATTGATCACCAAAAGTGGTAATGGCCCTTGGTCAGAAGAAGGCCGCGATACTATTAATGTTATTGTCTCTGGTAATACTGTACAAAATGTAGAGGTCGTTCCTTATTACATGGTCAGAAATGCTGAGATGAAACTGAATGGTAATGTAGTGACAGCTTCCTTTAATGTAGAAAAGATTGCAGGAAAAGAAATAGACCGTGTCTTCTTTATGTTAGGAACAACTCAATACATAAATGATGGTGAACACAATGTTGATCGTTTTGATGATGCAGATGGCGCCAAAATGGCTGAAATAAATGTAACAGGTGCACGTTATGAGTTTACTCCTAAGGACTATACAGACAATAAAATGTTTCAAACAGCTTTGAAAAGAGGTACTCTTTTCGGCCGTATTTGTATATGGCCAAAAGGTTCTGATCAGGGAATTTACTCTGAAGTGATTCGACTGAAATAGTTTATAATAATGTATAATGAGGGAAGGGTATCGGGTTTTCCTGATACCCTTTTCTTTTTCAATAAACTTTTTATTAACTCTTACATTTATTGTATTATGAACAAGAAATTCTTTATCGTAATATTGGCATTTGCATTCTCAGGTGTGACAAATGTAATGGCTAATACATCGAAGGATGAAGTAGCAGAAGTAAGTAGCACGAATAAAGTGACAGCTACTGAGTATTATTTAGAAGCTGCGGGACAGAGTATTCTATTGAACTTTTAGATTCCTCTCAAAGAAAATTAAAAATTATGACTAAAAGAGGAGGGCATGTTGAGATCAACTGTCATGGGCATGGTATTGTACCAGATGATCGTTTATTTTATACAGCCGATAGTTGGATAGGAGAAATTATAACTGATGAGATCAATACTGAAGCTTTTACCATAAGTACTAGTTATAATGAGAGTGCAAGTAGCTCTACTATTAAATATGAAACTCGGTATTATTATATCAGAGAAAGATAATTTGATAACTGGTTAAAATTAAAGTCTCCTATGTTTGGGTTTATTTCTGATAAACTGAATAAGGGGACTTTTCTTAATTTATATATTCAGCATGAAGAAACTTTTATTTTCCCTTTTTACTGTTTTTTCTTTCTGTGTACCTTCCATTGCACAGCAGTATTCCAATCCCGTTATTAATTACAGCCTTCCCGACCCTACGGTTATCAAGGCAGATGACGGCTATTATTACCTGTATGCAACGGAAAATATCCGGAATCTCCCTATTCACCGATCGAAAGATATGGTAAACTGGAGCTTTGTGGGTACGGCTTTTACCAATGAAACCCGCCCAACATTCGAGCCGAAAGGAAATCTTTGGGCACCGGATATAAATAAAATCGGTGATCGGTATGTGATGTATTACTCCATGTCTGTTTGGGGTGGAGAGTGGACCTGTGGTATCGGTGTGGCTGTCGCAGATAAACCCGAAGGGCCTTTTACCGATCATGGAAAACTCTTCCGCAGTAACGAAATCGAAATTCAGAACTGTATCGATCCTTTCTATATAGAAGATGGTGGCAAGAAATATCTTTTTTGGGGGAGTTTTCATGGCATTTATGGAGCCGAGTTAAGTGATGACGGACTCTCATTGAAAGAAGGAATGAAACCACAGCAGGTGGCAGGCACAGCCTATGAAGGAACTTATATTCACAAGCGGGGAGGTTACTACTATTTGTTTGCTTCCATCGGTCGCTGTTGTGAAGGGTTAAAGAGCACCTATACCACAGTGGTGGGGCGGTCAAAACACTTATTCGGTCCTTACGTAGATAAAAAAGGGGTATCGATGCTGGAGAATCACCACGAAGTGCTGATTGATAAAAATGCAGCATTCGTGGGCCCCGGGCATAACTCTGAAATCGTAACAGATGATAAAGGAGCGGATTGGATGTTTTATCACGCTGTCAGTGTAGCCAATCCTGAAGGAAGAGTGTTGATGCTCGACCGTGTAAACTGGAAAAAAGGATGGCCTGTTGTAGAGGGGAATACACCATCGTTGCAAGCAAAAGCGCCTGTTATCCGGCACAAATAAGGGGGTAAACATCAGTATTCTGCTATACTTCTAATGGTCTGTATACCGATATGTTACGTCTTATTCCGTTATCTCTATCTCGTCCCGCATGCCCGGGCCCGTCAGCCCGGGTATGCGGGCTCATGGGCCCGGGTATACGGGACGGGGTAAACATCGCACCATTTTCAGCTAAGTAATAGGGAAAAACAAAATGCTTTATACGGCATATTTGCTTAGAAAACTCGACTTTATTCTTTGTGAATCAGTTCTTTATTCTGAATTATTCTCCTAAAACAGTGGGTGGAAGATGGAAGATACAGGTGGAAGATAAACGGGCTGAAAACGCGATCTTCCACCAAGTCATCCTGCTGATTATTAGAATGATAATCGTTGAAAGGTGGAAGATGGAAGATTGAAATGCATTTTTTGTATGAGAGACGGCATAGCGAGAACTACAAATGAATTCTTTTCATATTGCTGAATGTGTTTCTTGGTCACGCAGAATATGGAATGAACAAATTCAGGTCAAAAGCCTGCTACAAATGTTCCAATATTGATATTAAGTGTTCTATCCCTTGTTTTTGGTCAGTTTTTGCTATTTATTGAATAATAATTATCCTCCTTTCTCCAATATTTCCCCAATCTTTGTAACATCAAAATTTAAAATCTGAGGCAAAGACATGAAAAACAAAGTACTGACCCTGGTAACTATCTTATTAATTCTTCCCTGTACACTCGCATGGGCTGCTCAGCCCGGGGATGGAAAACTGAAGCACTTTACGAAGAAAGACGCAACGACGGCAATCGATGCTTTTCATTCTACTTTTTATAATCCGGAGATGAAACTGTATGCCATTTCTTCGGATATGAAAGGAAGAGCTGCCATCTGGGTGCAGGCTATCTATTGGGATATGATTATGAACGCGTATAAACGTACGAAGGCTCCTGAATATCGCCGGTTGATAGAAGAGGTGTATCAAGGCGGATACGAACAATACGATAAATACAATTGGGACAATAAAATAGAATGGTTTATTTATGACGATATGATGTGGTGGATTATTTCGTTGGCGCGTGCTTACGAAATCACCGATGATCCGAAATATCTGGCACATGCCTCTTCGGGATTCTATCATGTCTGGAAAGAGTCGTACGATAAAGAGCGGGGTGGCTTGTGGTGGAATTTCAAGCACGATGGCAAGATGGCTTGCATCAACTATCCGACTACAGTAGGTGCCATGACTCTTTATAATGTAACCAAAGATCCCGACTATCTGGAAAAGGCTAAAAACGTATATGCATGGTCGAGGGATGTTTTCTTTGATAAAGAGAAAGGTCGTATAGCAGACAATATGCACTATCATTTCCAGAGACAGAACGGTATGGACATAGACTGGACAACCCAACTTTATAATCAGGCTACATTCATCGGATCGGCAGTGATGCTTTACAAAGCAACCGGCGAAAAGTCTTACTTGGACGATGCCATTCTGGCTGCGGACTATGTTCGCAACGAGATGTGTGATTCTGACGGACTGCTGCCGTTCAAGAACGGAGTGGAACAAGGTATTTATGCCGCCATCTTTGCACAGTATATCATTCGCCTGATAGAAGATGGCAATCAGCCTCAGTATATGGATTGGTTACGCCACAACATAGACGTGGCGTGGAACAACCGGGATGTGAAACGCAACGTGACATTCAAAGATGCAGCCAAACCCTGTCCGACAGGTGTGATGGAAAGCTATGATGCCAGCGGATGTCCCGCTTTGATGCAAGTGATTTCTCCATTCAAATAACAACACAAACACGTGACAACACAAACACATGAGTAAGAGGGTATTAGTTTTGATTGGTTTGTTTTTGGCCTGTGGCGGCGTCTATTCTCAAACCGCCACAGGCACAAAAACGAATTTCCAGACAGCAGAGCCGTGGAAACCGGAAACAGATGTGCGTGCCGATGCCGTGATGGTATACGGAACGCTGGATAAGAAAGGCGTTACTTTTGAGCAACGCGTACAATCGTGGAGAGACAAAGGATACCGGGCCGAGTTTATGACAGGGGTGGCCTGGGGAGATTATCAGGATTATTTTCTTGGAAAATGGGATGGGGTGAAAGATCACCTCAAAGAGGGGCAGCGTGACCGCGAAGGACGGGAAATTGCACACGGGCACCTGATTCCTTATATCGTACCTACCGAGAGCTTTATCCGTTACATGCAGGAAAAGCAGATCAAACGGGTGATCGATGCGGGCATTACTTCTATTTATCTGGAAGAACCGGAATTTTGGATGCGGGGCGGATATAGTGAAGCTTTCAAGTCTGAATGGCAGAAATATTACGGATTTCCCTGGAGAGATCAACAGGAATCTCCTGAGAATACGTACTTATCGAATAAACTGAAATATTATCTTTATTATAACGCTCTTAACGAGATATTTACGTATGCCAAAGCATATGGAAAATCGAAGGGGCTGGATGTGAAGTGCTTTGTGCCTACACATTCACTGGTCAATTATACGTCGTGGCAGATCGTAAGCCCCGAAGCGAGTCTGGCTTCGCTGGATTGTGTAGATGGATATATAGCGCAAGTCTGGACAGGAACTGCCCGCGAACCGAACTATTATAACGGAGTGAAGAAAGAGCGGGTATTTGAGAATGCTTTTCTCGAATATGGATGTATGAAATCGATGACGGCTCCGTTGAGCCGTAAGATGTATTTTCTGACGGACCCTATTGAAGATCGGGCGAAGGACTGGCTTGACTATAAGATAAACTATCAGGCTACTTTTGCTGCCCAACTGATGTATCCGACAGTAGACACGTACGAGGTGATGCCTTGGCCGGATCGTATTTATCAGGGATTGTATCGTGTGGCGGGGACAGACCGGAAAGAACGTATTCCGCGTGACTACTCTACACAAATGCAGATTATGGTAAATACACTGAACGATATACGGACTTCGGAAACCCGGGTAAGCGGTACGCACGGCATCGGAGTGCTGATGGCAAATTCACTGATGTTCCAGCGCTTTCCCGACCACGATGGTTATGACGATCCGCAATTCAGCAGTTTTTATGGGCAGACCTTGCCATTACTTAAAAGGGGAATACCGGTAGAATTGGTACATATGGAGAATACTCCGTTTGAGGAGACGTTTGAAGGGTTGAAAGTGTTGGTCATGTCTTATTCGAATATGAAGCCGATGGAACCCCGTTACCATGATTTCCTGGCAACCTGGGTGAAAAAAGGGGGAGCCTTGATTTATTGTGGTGAAGATATTGACCCCTATCAGTCAGTGCTGGAATGGTGGAACTCCAATGGTAACCGGTATAAAGTCCCTTCGGAACATTTGTTCGAAAAGCTGGGACTGGATAAGTCGCCTGTCAACGGGACTTATTCTTGTGGGAAAGGAACAGTGACCGTCCTGCGTGAGGATCCGAAACATTTTGTGCTGAAAAGTGGGAATGACCAACGATATTTTGACACGGTTTCGGCTGCTTACAGAAAGACTGCCAAGAAAGAAATAGAACTGAAAAATAGTTTCCTGCTTGAACGGGGACCCTATACCATTGCTGCCGTATTGAACGAAAGCGTCTCTGATGCTCCGATGGAACTTTCGGGATTATATATCGATCTGTTTGATAAAGATCTTCCGGTGCTGACTCGTAAAGCAATTCGTCCCGGTGAACAGGGTTATTTATATAATGTCAATCGGGTTCCGGGCGGGACAAAGGCAAAAGTCCTTTGCGGTGCTTCCCGGATATATGATGAAAAGATAGGAAAACGCAGTTATTCATTTGTTGCGAAAAGCCCGTTGCATACAACCAATGTTTCGAGAGTGCTTCTTCCGAAACAACCGCGACGGGTTTGTGTGAACGGGAAAGAAGAACTTGAACCGGGAAAATTGTGGGAAGAGCGTTCGGGTACCTTGCTGTTGAGGTTTGAGAATGATCCCGCCGGCGTGCAAGTAGATATTGAATGGTAAAAACTATAAAAAAAGAATCTGAAGTTATGAAACTTAAACTATCGACTCTGTTCTTAGGTGCAGCCGCCATGCTGAGCAGTTGTGGTGCACCGCAGGACATCAAGAGTGACAAAAATGAGTTGCGTGCGCCGGCTTATCCGTTGGTGACAATTGACCCTTATACCAGTGCCTGGTCGTTTACGGATAATCTGTATGACGGACCGGTGAAACACTGGACGGGTAAGGATTTCCCGTTCCTGGGTGTTGCCAAGGTAGACGGACAGATTTACCGTTTCATGGGAACGGAAGAACTGGAGCTGCTTCCGCTGGTAAAGACCTCGGAACAGGGCAAGTGGACAGCTAAGTATACAACAACGAAACCGGCTGACGGCTGGCAAAATGCCGATTTTAATGATGCTGCATGGAAAGAAGGCGAGGGCGCTTTCGGTACTATGGAAAATGAAAGTACAGCCAAAACCCAATGGGGAGAAGAGTATATCTGGATACGCCGTAAAGCGGATATTAAAGACAACCTGCAAGGTAAAAATGTATATCTGGAATATTCTCACGACGATGACGCCATCATCTATGTGAATGGCGTGAAGGTGGTGGATACCGGTAACTCGGCTAAAAAACACATGCTTGCCAAACTGCCGGAAGAGGCTGTGGCCGCACTGAAACAGGGAGAGAACCTGATTGCAATTTACTGTAACAACCGTGTTGCCAACGGTCTGATCGATTGCGGTCTGTTGGTAGAGAAGGACAATACACAGAACTTTACTCAGACAGCCGTGCAGAAATCAGCAGATGTGCAGGCAATGCAGACCAATTACGAATTTACTTGTGGACCGGTGGATCTGAAACTTATCTTCACTTCACCTCTCTTTATGGACAATCTCGATTTGATGGCTCGTCCGGTGAACTACCTTACATATGAAGTAGCTTCGAATGATGGAAAAACACATAACGTAGAACTTTATTTTGAAGCCGGTCCGCAGTGGGCACTCGACCAACCTCATCAAGAAGCCGTAGCCGAAAGCTTTACCGAAGGTGATTTGGTATACCTCAAGACAGGAAGCCGCAATCAGGAAATATTGGGTAAAAAAGGCGATGATGTCCGCATTGACTGGGGATATTTCTATCTGGCTGCTGACAAGGAAAACAGCACTTGTGCAACCGGAGATGGAAAAACACTGAGAAAGAGCTTCATCGACGGACAACTGACTTCATCGAAAACCGATGGAAGTGATAAGTTGGCATTGGTTCGCTCACTGGGTGAAACGAAGAAAGCAGAAGGACATCTGCTCCTGGGATACGATGATTTATATTCTGTTCAGTATTTTGGTGAGAACCTCCGTCCGTACTGGAATCGTACCGGAACCGAAACCATTCTGTCACAGTTTGCAAAAGCCGATAAAGAGTACGATGCATTGATGGATAAATGTGCCGCATTCGATGCCAATCTGATGAAAGAAGCCACCGAGGCCGGTGGGCGTAAATATGCCGAGCTCTGTGCGCTGGCTTATCGCCAGGCTATCGCTGCCCATAAGTTGGTGGAAGCTCCGAACAAGGACCTGCTGTTCCTTTCAAAAGAAAACTTCAGCAATGGTTCAATCGGTACGGTAGACATCACTTATCCTTCTTCTCCTTTGTTCCTTATGTACAATCCGGAATTGGCAAAAGGTTTGATGAACCACATCTTCTATTATAGCGAAAGTGGAAAATGGAACAAGCCGTTTGCCGCACATGATGTAGGTACTTATCCGTTGGCTAACGGTCAGACATACGGTGGCGATATGCCGGTAGAAGAATCGGGAAATATATTGGTACTGACTGCTGCTGTCGCTGCTGTTGAGGGGAATGCCGACTATGCTCAGAAACATTGGGATGTACTGACCACCTGGACGGATTATCTGGCAGAATACGGTCTGGATCCGGATACCCAGTTGTGTACAGACGACTTTGCCGGACACTTTGCACACAACGCCAACCTGTCTATCAAAGCCATTCTGGGTGTAGCATCTTATGGCTACCTGGCTGATAAGTTGGGCAAGAAAGAAGTGGCTGAGAAATATACACAGAAAGCCAAAGAAATGGCTGCCGAATGGGTGAAGATGGCAGATGACGGTGATCACTACCGCCTGACCTTTGACAAGCCCGGAACTTGGAGCCAGAAGTACAATCTGGTATGGGATAAACTGATGAATCTGCAGATATTCCCTGAAACAGTTGCACAGAAAGAGATAGCTTACTATCTTGGCAAGCAGAACAGATATGGATTGCCGCTGGATAACCGTGAAACTTATACCAAGACCGACTGGATTATGTGGACTGCTACACTGGCACCGGATAAAGCCACATTCGAGAAGTTTATCGACCCGGTTTACCTGTTCATGAACGAGACTACCGACCGTGTACCGATGTCTGACTGGGTATTTACCGATCGTCCCAACCAGAGAGGTTTCCAGGCTCGTTCGGTAGTAGGCGGATACTATATCAAGATGCTTGAGAAGAAGTTGAAAAAATAAGATTCTGTCGCAGGTTACACGGATTTTCACAGGTTAATCATTTTTCCCATTGATATTGAAGATTAAAGAATCTGTGTTAATCCGCGTAATCTGTGGCGAATTTAAAACCATTATTATCATGAAGAAATTAGCGCTATTACTTGTTGGCGTACTGGGTACTGCTCTTTGTACTTTTGCAAAGAACACAACAGAGCCGGTGGACTATGTGAGTCCGTTGGTTGGTACCCAGTCAAAACATGCTTTGTCTACCGGAAATACATATCCGGCTATTGCCATGCCTTGGGGGATGAACTTCTGGGTGGCACAAACCGGAAAAATGGGTGACGGATGGGCTTATACGTATGATGCTGATAAAATCAGAGGGTTTAAACAGACTCACCAGCCCAGCCCGTGGATTAATGACTACGGGCAGTTTGCCATTATGCCTGTTACGGGAAAGGTGGTATTCGATCAGGATCAGCGCGCAAGCTGGTTCTCGCATAAAGCTGAGGTTGCCAAACCGTATTATTATAAAGTATATCTGGCCGATCATGATGTAACTACCGAGATTGCTCCGACCAGCCGTGCGGCTATGTTCCGTTTCACTTTCCCTGAAAGCAATGACTCTTATGTGGTGGTAGATGCTTTCGACAACGGTTCGTATGTGAAAGTGATTCCGGAAGAGAACAAAATCATCGGATACACGACCAAGAACAGTGGAGGTGTACCCGAGAACTTTAAAAATTACTTTGTACTGGTTTTCGATAAACCGTTCACTTTCACTGCAGCAGTAACCAACGGTAATATCCGTCCGGGTGAATTGGAATCGAAAGATAAACATGCCGGTGGTATTATCGGTTTCTCCACCCGTCGTGGAGAAACGGTAAACGTGCGTGTCGCTTCCTCCTTCATCAGTCCCGAACAGGCTGAACAGAACCTGAAAGAACTGGGCAAAGACAATCTGGAAGCTGTTGCTGCCAAAGGACGCCAGGAGTGGAACAAGGTGCTGGGACGCATTGAGGTGGAAGACGATAATATGGATCATCTCCGCACGTTCTATTCTTGTCTGTATCGTTCGGTACTCTTCCCGAGAAGTTTTTATGAACTGGATGCCAAAGGAAGCCCGGTACATTACAGCCCCTACAATGGGAAAGTCTTGCCGGGTTATATGTTTACCGATACCGGTTTCTGGGATACTTTCCGTTGCCTGTTCCCGTTCCTCAACCTGATGTATCCTTCGATGAACGAAAAGATGCAAGAAGGATTGGTGAATACTTATAAAGAGAGTGGATTTCTTCCCGAATGGGCAAGCCCGGGTCACAGAGGCTGTATGGTAGGAAACAATTCCGCTTCGGTAGTGGCCGATGCCTATCTGAAAGGTCTGAAAGGATACGAGATAGAAACCCTCTGGGAGGCAGTGAAGCACGGTGCGAATGCAGTTCATCCGCAGGTTTCCTCTACCGGACGTCTCGGTTACGAGTATTACAATAAACTGGGTTACGTACCCTACAATGTAGGTATTAACGAGAATGCCGCCCGTACGCTGGAATATGCTTATGATGACTGGTGTATCTATCAACTGGGCCGGGCGCTGAATAAGCCCGAAGAAGAGATAGCCGTCTATGCACAGCGTGCCATGAACTATAAGAACCTGTACGATAAAGAACATAAGCTGATGCGTGGCAAGAATAAGGACGGACAATTCCAGTCACCATTCAACCCGCTGAAGTGGGGTGACGCTTTCACCGAAGGAAACAGCTGGCACTATACCTGGTCCGTATTCCATGATCCTCAGGGACTGATCGATCTGATGGGCGGACAGCAAGGATTCAACCAAATGATGGACTCGGTGTTTATCCTGCCTCCTGTATTTGATGACAGCTATTACGGTGGTGTGATTCATGAGATCCGTGAAATGCA
The DNA here is from genome assembly GCF_019633765.1 of Bacteroides sp. 11BF. NCBI lineage: Bacteria > Pseudomonadati > Bacteroidota > Bacteroidia > Bacteroidales > Bacteroidaceae > Bacteroides > Bacteroides sp. 11BF. The sequence continues at coordinate 42,514 of NZ_JAFKPJ010000010.1, read as the reverse complement.
GATCATGAATATGGGACAGTATGCCCACGGTAACCAGCCTATCCAGCATATGCTTTATCTGTACAATTACTCGGGACAACCGTGGAAAGCGCAGCATTGGATTCGTGAGGTGATGGATAAACTTTATACACCCAATCCTGACGGTTATTGCGGCGACGAAGACAACGGGCAGACATCGGCCTGGTATGTGTTCTCTGCAATGGGATTCTATCCTGTATGTCCGGGAACGGATCAGTACGTGATGGGTACACCGTACTTCAAGCAGATGAAACTGCATCTCGAAAATGGCAAGACGGTGGTAATCAGTGCACCGGGTAATAGTAATGAAAACCGTTACATCGCGTCGATGACTGTAAATGGTAAGTCGTTAACCCGCAATTACCTGACACATAAAGAACTGATGAACGGTGCGAAGATCACGATGAAAATGTCGTCTACTCCCAACAAACAGCGCGGAGTGCGTGAATCGGATTTTCCATATTCGTTTTCTAAAGAAGTTCGTTGAGGCTGCAAAAAAGATAACTTATATAAACCAATCAAGATTATGCCAGGAAAAAACTCAAAGAAAATGATCGGGGCATGTGTCGTAACTGCGGCATTGCTCTGTGTACCTTCGGTTCTGAAGGCAGAAGGTATGTTGTCACATTATACTTGTGTGGCAGATGCTATTCAGAAAGACAACCGTCCGGAACCGGCTAAACGTCTGTTCCGTTCACAGGCAGTAGAAAATGAAATTATCCGCGTACAGAAGCTGTTGCGTAATTCGAAGTTGGCCTGGATGTTTACCAACTGTTTTCCGAATACGCTGGATACCACCGTACACTTTCGTATGGGCAAGGACGGCAAACCCGATACTTTTGTTTATACCGGAGATATTCATGCCATGTGGCTTCGCGACTCGGGCGCCCAGGTATGGCCTTATGTACAGCTCGCCAACTCCGATCCGGAGTTGAAAAAAATGCTTGCCGGAGTGATCAACCGCCAATTCAAGTGTATCAATATCGATCCGTATGCCAATGCGTTCAATGACGGTCCTAAAGGCGGCGAATGGATGAGTGACCTGACGGACATGAAGCCTGAACTGCATGAACGTAAATGGGAAATCGACTCACTCTGCTATCCCTTGCGTCTGGCTTATCAGTACTGGAAGACAACAGGTGATGCCAGTATCTTCGATGAAGAATGGATACAGGCGATTACCAATGTATTGCGTACTTTTAAAGAACAACAGCGTAAAGACGGTGTAGGCCCGTATAAGTTCCAGCGTAAGACAGAGCGTGCACTCGACACGGTGACTAACGACGGACTGGGTAACCCGGTGAAACCTGTCGGACTGATTGTTTCTACTTTCCGTCCTTCGGATGATGCTACTACACTGCAATATCTGGTTCCTTCGAATTTCTTTGCCGTGTCTTCGCTTCGTAAGGCAGCCGAGATTCTGACAACGGTAAATAAAAAGACCGCTTTGGCCAACGAATGTAAGGCTTTGGCAGATGAAGTGGAGACAGCCTTGAAAAAATATGCTGTTTACAATCATCCCAAATACGGAAAGATCTATGCTTTCGAGGTAGACGGTTTTGGCAACCATATGCTGATGGACGATGCAAACGTTCCGAGTTTGCTGGCTATGCCTTATCTGGGCGATGTTTCAGTGGACGATCCGATTTATCAGAATACCCGTCGCTTTGTGTGGAGCCTCGACAATCCTTACTTCTTTAAAGGTAAGGCAGGCGAAGGCATTGGCGGACCGCATATCGGTTACGATATGGTATGGCCTATGAGTATCATGATGAAGGCTTTCACCAGCAAAGACGATGCAGAAATCAAGTCGTGCATTAAAATGCTGATGAATACGGATGCGGGTACAGGCTTTATGCACGAATCGTTCCACAAAGACAATCCGGAGAAATTTACCCGTGCCTGGTTTGCGTGGCAGAACACTTTGTTCGGCGAATTGATCCTGAAACTGGTGAACGAAGGTAAAGTGGATATGCTGAATAGTATACAATAAGGATATAACGAAACAGAAAAGAATACGATTCACCACAGATTACGCGGATTACCACAGAATTTTTGATATAAAGTCTCAATAGGACAATTTATTAATCTGTGGAAATCTGTGTAATCTGTGGTGAACTCAAAACAGTTTAATCATGAAGAAATTAGCTGTATGGGCACTTGGTGCCCTCTTTGTAGCCGGTTGTGCAAAGACAGAACAGACTACTACGGATTCCGGTTTGGTGAAGAGTAACTTCCGGACTGAAGTGAACGGAAAGAAAACCGATTTATACGTACTCCGGAATCAGAACAACATGGAGGTTTGCGTCACTAACTTTGGCGGACGCATCGTTTCGGTGATGGTTCCCGGTAAAGACGGGGTGATGCGTGATGTGGTACTTGGCTTCGATTCCATTCAGGATTATATCAGCAAACCTTCGGATTTTGGTGCGAGCATAGGCCGTTATGCCAATCGCATCAATCAGGGAAAGTTTACGCTGGATGGTGTTGAATACCAGTTGCCGCGCAATAACTACGGACATTGCCTGCATGGTGGTCCGAAGGGATACCAGTATCAGGTATATGATGCTCTTCAGACCGGTCCTCAGGAACTTGAACTGACCTATCGCTCAAAAGACGGTGAGGAAGGTTTCCCCGGTAACATTACTTGCAAAGTAATCATGAAACTGACAGACGATAATGCGATTGATATTCAGTATGAAGCCGAAACTGACAAACCGACTATCGTCAACATGACCAACCACTCTTATTTCAATCTGGATGGTGATGCCGGCAGCAACGCAGATCATCTGCTGACTATCGACGCCGATTCTTACACTCCGGTGGACAGCACCTTTATGACTACAGGTGAGATTGTGACAGTGGAAGGTACTCCGATGGACTTCCGCACACCGACTCCGGTTGGTGCACGTATCAACGATTTTGATTTTGTTCAGTTGAAGAATGGCAATGGCTACGATCATAACTGGGTGCTGAATGCCAAGGGAGATATTACCCGGAAAGCCGCAACTCTCGAATCGCCCAAGACAGGTATCGTACTCGATGTATATACCAACGAACCGGGTATTCAGGTGTATGCCGGCAACTTCCTCGATGGTTCGCTGACCGGAAAGAAAGGCATTACTTATAATCAACGTGCTTCTGTCTGTCTGGAGACTCAGAAATATCCCGATACACCGAACAAGCCCGAATGGCCTTCGGCTGTGTTGCGCCCGGGTGAGAAATATAACAGTCATTGTATATTCAAGTTCTCGGTTGACAACGGCAAATAATCACAAGCGTTTTTAGTTGTATTGGCATAAGGAACATAGGATCCGACAGGTTTGATTCTATATCCTTATGCCTTTTTTAATTTCTTATGTTCATACCATAACACATACACAAACGATAATTTCCCCAAAAACTCAAATAGAATACGCTTATGTTTATAGATACTTTGAAGAGAATTCCTTATCGTTCTTTAGGATTTATCCTATTGGCGACTTTTACTTTACCGGCTGCTACTGCACATAGTCAACGGACTTGGCAGACGGGTGACCGGGTTCCTTTTCTCCGTTTCGGTTTTGATGAGTGCGAAGGCAATACGGCCCGTAACAGCGGAAGTGGCGGACAGAAATATGATGCCCGGATAAACGGAGGTACGGTAGAGTGGGTACACGGATTGCAAGAGGGAGCGGCGAGACTCGGCAATAAAGGACACTTCAGATTGCCGGACGGTGTGTTGGCGCAGGTGAAAGATTTCACCTTGTCCGTCTGGGTATATCTGAACGAACAGTCTGCCAACCAGACGGTGTGTACGTTTGCCAATGGAACCGACAGTTATCTGATTCTGACAACCCAAAGAGGTAATGAAGAAAACGGTGTTTCTTTGGTCATGACTAAGACTCTGAAGAGTGAAGACCATGCTGAAAAAGAGGAACGCATCGCATATACCCGCCAGAAAGATAAACTGTCGGCTGATGCATGGCATCATCTGGCTTTCACGCTGAAGGGAAGTGTCGGTACTCTTTATGTAGACGGAGTGAAAGCGGAAGTAAAGACTGACTTTACCGTGAACCCTTCGTCATTGGGAAATACAACCGATAATTATATCGGCAGGCCGACTTGGCCTGATCCTTATCTGAATGGGATGATTGACGATTTCAGGTTATATGACTGTGCTCTGACAGACCAACAGGTATACGACCTGGCATCGGTAGCAGACGATCAGTTGGCACGGGAAGACAGAGATAAACTTTCATTGGGTGATTTGTCGGCAGTTACGTCTGATCTCGTACTACCTTCGTCCGGGAAAAGCGGGAGTGTCATTTCATGGAGTTCGGCTCAGGAACAATATATAAGCAACGATGGGAAGATTCGTCGTCCCGATGCGGGAACCGGTGATAGAGCGGTAACCCTGACAGCCACTGTCCGGAAAGGGAAAGCGACTTTGACTAAGGACTTTGTAGTAACCATCCGGGATATCGGAGTAGAACCGGAGGATGTGAATGTGTTTGCAATGCAGACCGGGAATCCTACCGTACCTGCGTATCTGGCAGACGCATCTTTTTATTATGATGAAAGGACAAAGACTTTTTACGCGTTCGGAACCAATGACGGGGCGGGTGGTGAGAATGTATATCCGGCCCAGATGTGGTATTCCAAAGATTGCAAGGAATGGAAGAATAAGGTGATTGCTTTCCCGAAGTCGTGGACAGACTATGCCGGGACTTTGTATGTATGGGCTCCGAGCATTGAGTACAATCCGGATACAAAGAAATATTATCTGATGTATAGCATTGCCTCGCATACCTTTGTCGGGATGGCGGACGACTTACTGGGACCGTGGGAAGATGCCAACGGAGCGGCTCCCGGAAAGATGCTCTTTAAGGGATATGACGGGCAGTTCTTTGTGGACGATGACCGGACGATGTATATTGTGACCGATTCCTGGCATTTTAAGATTATGAAATTGAGGTTTGATGAGGCGGGTAAAATCTATATCGATAACAGTGATCCGGCATTTACCGGAACTGACTCCAACGAATTTATCGGCACATACCACTACACGCAGATAGAAGAGATCAAGAATGCCTTTGAGGCTTCGTTTATCTATAAAAGAAACAACCGGTACTATTTGATGTGGTCGTTTAACGGCAGCGAAAATTATAATGTCAGATACGCCGTGGCTGATAAGATCACCGGACCTTACCGGGAAATTGACCAATCTATGACCTTTCCGATATTGCAGCGTGACGATGCCAACCGGATTTTAGGACCGGGGCATCATTCGATGTTCGATTACGGAGGACGCACATTCATTGCTTATCACCGCCAGCACTACCCGTTTGTGGACAGTAAGCGGCAGACTTGCATCGACGAGGTTTTCTTTCATGAAGATGGAAGCATATGCATGATAAAACCGACCCATCAGGGAGTGACTGTTGCTCCGGATGTCCCGGCCGATCATCGTACGAACCTTGCTTTGGGGAAGCAGACCAAAACTTCGTCGGCAAGGGTGTATGATGGTTCGGAGTTTACTCCCCGCTATCGTACGCATGGCATTTCATTCTGTTATGCCGGCAACTTTGCCGTGGACGAGAATTACGGAACCCATTGGGATCCGGGAGCAGGTGTCCGTAATCCTTGGCTGATTGTCGATTTGGGGAGTGACTGCAAGGTGGATGAAGTAGAGACAACCTTTGAGTTCACCAGCCGTACGTACAAGTACAAGCTCGAATATCTGCCGCAGAAAGAAGCCGGAACCCTGGATGCTGCGTCAGACAGCCGTGAATGGAAGATTTTTGCAGACCGTAGTACGGATGGAGCGAAGCAGTCTCCGGTAACGGATGTGAAGCCGGGCAAGTCCGCGGTGAAAGCAAGATTTATCCGCCTGACTATACTGGAAGGTGTAGACATTCCTTTGAGAGCAGACGGGCTGGATATGAAGAATGCGGAGAATGGATGGAGTGTTTTTGAATTGAAAGTTTTTGGAGAAAGTCGTGCAGACGATCTGGGTCGTACCTTTGAAGCGGAAAGTTTCCATAACCTTTACGGGGTGACTCTTGAAAGTAATGAGGCCAATGACGGATTTGTTATCGGTGGAATCAGTAATAATGATTATCTTCTTTACCGGAATGTGCATTTCGGCCAAGGAGCCGGTACATTTACGGCCAAAGTAGCTTCCGGTACCGAAAGCGGGAAGATAGAAATCTATTTGGACTCTTTGGCAGGCAAGCCCATCGGTGTACTGGAAGTAGGTAACACGGGAGGAGAACAATCCTGGGAAGTTGAGACAATATCTCTTGACCGGCTTGCGAAGGGGTATCACGAAAAACTGTATCTGCTTTTTAAAGGTAAGATTGATACCGATAACCTGTTGAAGTTAGACTGGTTTCAGTTTAATAAGCGCCGAAGAAAATAGTCGGTTGGCTTAATACTGATCAGAAACGAATACGATTCACCACAGAGGACACAGAGTTTTAATCTCTTGTTTATTAAGATGTTTAAGAGAAAGATATTCTCTGTGTTCTCTGTGTCCTCCGTGGTGAATTAAACTCAAAACCCTTACAGTTATGAAAAAGAAAATGATTATTGGCGGGACAATGTTGCTGGGATTACTGATTACGTTTTGTTCGTATACAGGAGTTACTGAAAAGCCGGAGATCCCCGAAGTGAAAGCTATGGGAGAGGCGGTTCCATTGGGTGATCCATTCATTCTGTTGCACGACGGCGTTTATTATGCCTATGGAACGCATGCGGCAGATGGCATTGAAGTCTATATTTCAAAGGACTTGAAGCGGTGGAAACTGCATGGGCTGGCACTGAATAAAGAAGATGTGTGGGCGGATAGCCGCTTCTGGGCACCTGAGATTTATGAGATCCATGGTAAGTTTTATATGTATTATACGGCGGATGAACACATCTGCGTAGCGATTTCCGATTCACCCGTAGGACCGTTCAGACAGAAGGAAAAGAAACCAATGATAGCTGACGAGAAAATGATCGACAGTTCGTTGTTTATTGATGATGACGGGAAGCCGTATCTTTTCTTTGTCCGGTTCAACGATGGCAACAACGTGTGGGTAGCCGAACTGGAAAATGATTATATGACGATCAAAGCAGAAACCATGCGTCCTTGCGTTCATGTGTCCCAAGCATGGGAAGAAGTCTGGCCCCGGGTCAACGAGGGCTCTTATGTGCTTAAACACAAGGGGCTGTATTATATGACCTATTCCGGCAATAGCTTTGAAAGTCCGTTCTATGGGGTAGGCTGTGCTACGGCAACCGATATAATGGGCGAATGGACCAAATATGATGAAAACCCTATTTTGCAGAACCCCGGTACTTTGCAGGGTGTAGGGCATAGCGCTATGTTCAAAGATAAAGAGGGTAAACTTCGTATCGTTTATCATGCACATAAGGATAAAGAGCATATTCATCCGCGTGGAATGTATATTGGTTCTGTCAGCTTTCAAAAGGTGAATGGTGTGGACCGTATGCGCATTAGCAAAGATTATATTACTGCAGAGCTGGTAAAGTAAAGCAGAGAGAGTGATTTGATAATATGATCCTGTTCTCCTGTATCAGCTTTCAAAAAGTAACTGAAATGCTTTTTCTGATAACTGCCTCTTCCTTTCTTTCTGTTCAACCGGAAGGATAGGAGGGCGATAGTCGGGGTGAATGCAATGAAAAGCCGGGCTTTTTGGACTCTGAAGCCGGCATTTCCCGGAAAAGAAGTAAGCATCCGGTACAAAAGAAGTAAATATTTACTCTAAAAGAAGTAAGCAATTTCCGAAAATGCTTACTTCTTTTTTGAAAATCTCCTAATGTTTTGCCCGATTACATATATTGTTCCGGAATAGAGAGATTATTTTCCTCCTTTCTTTTCTGGTTGACAAGTACAGGAGATCCCTCTCTGACTTTCTAAAAGCACTTTCTTTTTACGAAAAACAAACATGAGTGCTCTTAGTTCCCCCTTTGGGCATTCATTGTGTTGTGAAAACGTCCGGATTCCTACAATATGATAAACAGAAAAATGAAATGGAGACGATTTTTAGTACGAACCTGGCTAATGTACTGAAATAATCGAACCTGAGAAGGGCTGTTTAGCAAACTGTCAAAAAGCTATATGGCATGTTTCTTTTGATGCCGAACTAATTTATAAAGGAGCAGATTTCATTTGTTTCTTTCGTAATTCTGATTTGAGGTTGTTATCTTTGTTGCGATAACTTTAAAGGGCAGTATTAAGAAAACATACATTCTTCATTTTAGACGCGATTATGGTTAAACTCTTATTGATATGTCTGGCAGCGATAGTGATGATCTCTTGCGGATCGGAGCAGGAAAAGTTAACTGTGTATATTTCCGATACGTGTACGGATACTCTTCAACACGAAATCTTCTTGTCGGAAGAAGAAGGACTGAATATTTTCTATGATTTGTGTGTAACTGATTCTTTTTGTGCTTTTTTGGACGCACGTAATGATACATTATTAAAGATCTTCACAGCTACAGTTCCTCCTGCTTTTGCCGGATTGGGGATGAAAGGAGAGGGGCCGGATGATTTTCTTTTTCCTTTTTTTGAGAAGTCGATAGGCAGGGGAGGCAAGGGAAAGCTATCGTTCATTGAATTGAATAGTTGGAATAAAAAGACTGTTTCGATTCATTCGGCAGCATCTCCCGGTCCTGTCGCTGTTTCTGTTGTTGAGGCACAACAATTGCCAGAGATGCCTGTAGTCAGGGATTATAATGAAACAGACTCTTGTGTATATGGCATTGATGTAGATATGCAGCATGGTTTGTTTTTCATTTATGATAAGCATACTGCCCGGGTTAAGACAGTGGATTATCATCGTGATATTAAGTCCGGATATCCGGAAGGACATTTATCTTATCTATACGAGAGCTGTTTAATGGTAAATCAAGATGCAAAGGCAACTTGTACGGGATTGCTGAACCTGAACTCTCTCTGTTTTTATGATTTAAAAGGAAATCTGATGAAAGAAATAGTGATAGGGAAAGAGCTGAAATACCCGGACTATGATCCTGAGTTTCTTGATTTTCCGAATGCACCTAAATATTTCATTTCTCTTTGTGGCACCCCCAATTATCTTTATGCCCTTTATAACGGTTTCCCAGGTACTTCGGGTAAATCAAAGATTATGGTCTTTACCTGGCAAGGTGCTCCGGTTGCCATTTATCACACAGATGTAAAATTGGAGAAAATTGCTGTTGATCCATCCGGCAGATATGTATTGGGACTGAATATAACGGAAGAGGGAGGGAGTGATGTGTTGAAGTTTGACCTTCCTCTTAATGAAGTTTAACTCTGTTAGGTGCTTATATTCAGCACTATCCTTTAACTTTGCCTGAAACATAAAACCACATGACTATGAAGACTTTTTATTCCGTCTTTTATTTATGCTTCTTGCTCTGCCTGCCTTTTTCCGTAGTGGGATGTTCGGAAGATAATGAACCATCCGGGGAGATTGAAATAAACCAGCTGCCAGGTACTGCGCAGTTCTTTTTATCTAATTATTTTCCGGGACAATCTCCGGAGAAGATAGAAAGAACGATGACCGGGCAGGAGGACGATCAGTTGCTCTACCGGGTTGCTTTTCCCGATGAGGTAAAAGTGGAATTTAATGAAAATGGAGGATGGAAGAGTCTGATGGTTCCAAATCAAAACTTGCCCGAATCACTTCAATCCCTTTTTGGAGAAGTCATCGCATATGTAAAACAACACTTCTCTAATGATCCGTTTGTCGGTGTGGAGAACACCTGTTACGGAGAATGTGTGTTATTGAACAGTGGCAAGAAAGTAGCATTCTACTACGACCAGACCTGTGTCGGGTATGAAATGGATATAAAAGGTGAATCTTCATTGCCGCAATCGGTGCGGGAGTTTACTGAAAAATACTTTCCGGATGGAACCTTTGAGGCTGTGATTGAACATATACCTGACGGGGAGTTTCCTGCCGGTTATACTTTCTGGTTGGAGAACGGATTTAAATGCGTGCTTGATGATCGTGGAGAGTGGACGGAAGTGAATGGAGGAACCGAACTGTTGCCGACTTCGATTCTGGAAACATTACCTGCGAAAGTGACGGAAGATTTGCACCGGAACTATTCGAATGCACAAGTCACCTTCATTCGTCTGGAGGGTACCCGTTATACAATTCAGGTCAGCAAGACTGTGTATGTGACTATCGATCCCGAGAGTAAACCGATAGTGGTACCTCTGATGCAGGCACAGGCACTTGCAGAAGAGTATTTCGGTAAGCAGAGTTCCATCTCTATCAGTCATCCGCTGCATTCGGATGTGCTCAACTTTACCGTCCGCCTGCCGAACGGCTTTAATATGCTTGTTAACGAAGATGCCAGTGAATGGATTAATATAGACGGAAACGGATTTGCGTTTCCGGAGAAGCTCGTGGCATCGTTGCCGGAAAAGATTACCGATTATGTTTCGGGATATTCGAATTCTGAAATCACACGGGTAGACCGTTCGGTGGCAGCTTCCTATTTGGTGGAACTAACCAACGGAGACGGATTGATGTTCGACTCACAGGGAGATTTTCTTGGGAAAGAAAAGATAGAGTTGGGCGCCTCAGAGAAGGTGTACAGGTATATGCGTTATCATTATCCCAATGACCTGGATATGTATCTCGGCTCTTACAGCATAGAGGGTTGGGTATACAAACTGAGTGACGGTTCGCAAGTCAGATTCGACCGGAACGGTAATTTTGTGGAGATCATCTCATTAAAGTGAGTGCCGGATATTCAGTTCCCAGGGGTTCTCTATGGTTTTTATCTCTTTCTGCGTAAGAAGTGAAGCCATGGTTTGCCCCATTTGCTTGAAGTCGGTGGATAAAGTAGTGATACCTCCGGCCAGTATCTCTTTCAGCGGAGTGTCGTTGTAAGAGATGATACCGAAGTCTTTTCCGGGAACAAACTGCTGTAGTTGCGCCTGTTTAAGCAGATCTACCAAATCCCGGTCGTTGACAGTCATAAATATTTCCCCTTTCTTGATCATCCGGTCCCTTACGGAGTCGGTATATTCGTGTGTAAACTGATGTTCCTCACAGAAAGTACAGAGGCCGTTGTATCGTTCGATAGGCTCTTTCTCTTCCTTCTGGACCATGATGATGTGGTCGTACTTTTTCAGGTGCGGGAGTCCGTGTACCAAAGCTTCGTAAGTGTCTTTCTCGAAATTCTGTGCAACGGAGGAGTATTTGCCTGCCAGTTCCGGGTGAAAGTGGTCGAGTAGGAAGACCCGTCCGGATAGGCTCTCCAATAGTGGGGCTATGTTGGTGAACTTGCCCGGCATCAGGATATATGTGGTGTATTTATAGTTGGCTTCATTGATGAGCGTCTCGAAGACTTTGCGGTTATAGTTGTGAAAATAGAGATCTACGTTTGCGGTCTTTTTGATGGAAGACATGAATGAATTGTAAAGATCTTCCTTGAACTCGTTGAATTCGTTGAAAAGGAGGAATACATTTAGCTTTTGCGCAATTCGGGTTGTTGCTATGTAATAACCTACACCCGGGGTGGAATCGATAATTCCTTTTGATTTAAGCTCGCTCAAACCTGCGAATACCGTATCTCTGGATAGATTATAGTTCTTTCTGAATTCATTGATAGAGAGAATCCAGTCTCCTTTTTTATAACTACCATTGTTGATGCCGTCTATAACGTGATTTACTACTTGTTTGTATTTTGATTCATTCCTTTTCATATTCTTGTTTTTGGTGCTGCAAAGATAGGATAAAAAACGTAAAAGGCTATGGATATTCTCCGGATATAGTATATGTTTTGTAACATAATAAAAATACAGACCAGTTCGTATCAGTTTTGATGGCTTTCATTATCTTTGCACTGTTGCTTGGATCATAAGATTCATAAGCAAGAAAGAAAGACGGGAAAACAACAAACTATAAATAAAACAATGAGAACGTACAGATTTATGTTTCCGGTGTTGCTTGCAATGACTGCGACCGGAAGTTTGACGGCAAAGTCGTCTGATAAAGGAGGTTCCGGCATTCAGTTTCCGGAAGTAAGCCAGGTGAAAATAGAAGATGCATTTTGGAAACCCAAATTGGATCTTTGGCAGAAGGTGACGGTGAATGATGTCTTTGACAAGTTTGAAGGGAAGCATCTGGAACATCCGGGAAAATTCTGTAATACGTTTGAGAACTTTGACCGTGTGGCAAAGGGCGAGCGAAATATCGGTCAGCATGCAGGTGCTCCCTGGTTTGACGGACTTGTTTACGAAACAATCCGTGGGGTGGCAGACTTGATGGCAAGACAGTCGGATGTTGCTTTGGAGAAACGTGTCGACGGATATATCGACCGAATAGCTAAGGCACAGGCATCGGAGCCCAATGGTTATATCGATACTTATACTCAACTGATGGAAGCTGACCATCAGTGGGGAGAACGGGGAGGAATGCTTCGTTGGCAACACGATGTGTACAATGCCGGTATGCTGGTGGAAGCAGGGATACATTATTATAATGCAACCGGAAAAACGAAGTTGCTGGAAGTGGCAACCCGCTGTGCCAATCTGATGGCTGGATACATGGGGGCTTTCCCTAAAAAGAATGTGGTTCCGGCCCATTCCGGTCCGGAAGAGGCTTTGGTGAAACTTTATATCATTTATAAAAACAATCCGGAACTGAAAAAGCAAATCAATGTCCCGGTTGCTGAGCAGGACTATCTCAAATTGGCCGAATTCTGGATCGAAGGCAGAGGACATCACTGTGGATTCCCTTTGTGGGGTACATGGGGTAATCCGTCTGCCGAACAATGGATACGTGACCGGAAATATGAAGCTCCCGAATTCGGGAATCATACCCGTCCGTCATGGGGGGACTATGCGCAAGATTCCATTCCGCTTTTCGAACAGAAGACTATTGAAGGACATGCCGTTCGTGCTACTTTGTTTGCTACCGGAGCAACGGCTGCCGCACTTGAGAATCATTCACCGGAATATATTGCTGCCGTTAGTCGTTTATGGGATAATATGATTGGAAAGCGTATGTTCATCACCGGCGGAGTAGGTGCTGTTCACTTTGACGAGAAGTTCGGACCCGATTACTTTCTGCCTACAGATGCTTATCTGGAAACTTGTGCTGCTGTCGGTGCCGGTTTCTTCAGTCAAAGAATGAACGAGCTGACAGGTGATGCCAAGTATATGGACGAATTGGAACGCACCTTATATAATAACGTCCTGACAGGTATTTCTCTTTCCGGCACACAATACACTTACCAGAATCCGCTGAACTCTGCTAAGCATGCCCGTTGGAGCTGGCACGATTGTCCTTGTTGTCCGCCAATGTTCCTTAAGATGATGTCTGCAATGCCCGGATTTATCTACTCGCAGAAGGGAAGTGACGTTTATGTGAACCTTTTTGTTGGTAGCGAAACGGAAATGACTCTGGCGGATCGGAACCGGGTACGTTTGACGCAAAAGACCGGTTATCCGTGGGAGGGTGTTGTCACCATGACCGTTGAACCCGAAAAAGAGAAGACTTTTATATTGAAAGTGCGTATCCCGGGATGGGCGCAAGGTGTGGAGAATCCTTATGGCCTGTATCGTTCGGAGGTACGGTCTGCCGTAAGCCTGAAGGTAAACGGTAAGTCGGTTCCACTAAAAATATTCAAAGGATATGCCGAAATTCAACGGAAATGGAAAAAGGGGGATCAAGTTGAGCTGACACTACCCGTTCAGCCGCGTTTGGTGACAGCCAATGAAGCAGTGGCGGATTTACAGGACAAAGTAGCCATTGCCGCCGGTCCCTTTGTATATTGTCTGGAAGGATGTGATAATGAAGGTTTGGCTGATTTGAAGGTTGATATGCGTTCTCCCCTGTCGATCACTTTTGAAAAGGGATTATTGAATGGAATCAATGTAATTAAAGGTCAGGCATTGGATAAGACAGGAAAGAAAGTACCGGTTACGGCTATTCCTTATTATGCTTTGGGCAATCGCCAGGATAAGGGTTATGCGGTTTGGATTCCGGCAAGTAAATAATGCGAACGAACATAAACACAATTGTAAAATGAGGGTAAACTGTTTGTTAGCTCTGATATTGTCTGCTTCGGTAGTAGCGGCACAGGACGCTGTGATCCGGGTGGATGCGGGTAAGGTCGAGAATAAAATAACTCCTTATTTATATGGAGCTTGCATGGAAGATGTAAATCATGAGATTTATGGGGGAATTTATGATCAGCAGATTTTTGGCGAGAGCTTTGAGGAACCTGCCTCCATGGATAACTTTATCGGGTTTACCCGGTGCGAAGGGGTATGGAAGATGCAAGATGATCAACTTTCCGTATCGTCGCATCCGGGGGCGAAATTGGTTTATGATGATGCGGAGTTCTCTGACGGTAGGGTCGGAGTCGATATAAAATTTACCGATGACATTTCGTCTGCCAATAATGCGGGACTTTTGTTGCGCGTCGGTGAATACGGAGGTGGAGCGGATAATTTTGATGGATACGAAGTCAGCCTGTTTGCCGATGGCAAACGCGTGCTGTTAGGTAAGCATCTGCACAACTGGCAGGAACTGAAAACAGTTCCGGTAGATGTAGATCCGTCGCAATGGAATCGTATGGAAGTGAAGATGGAGAGTGATGAACTGGTGATTCTGCTGAACAGTCATGAAGTATTGCGTTTCGAAGATCATCTTACCACTTTACGTAATGGAAAGGTCGCTTTCCGCAATTGGGGTGCCGGTGCATCTTTCCGTAACCTGACCATCGGAGATGGTACTCCTGTCAAGCTGTTAACCCGATCGGCGCCACAGGTCAGTGGCATGTGGGATGCTTTTGCAGATCTGAATGCGGCCGCTTCATATAAACAGGTTGCGGACAAACCTTTTCATGGACACTATGCTCAGCAAGTAGAGTGTCTGGCAGGTATCGGTAAAGTGGGCATTGCCAACCGGAGCTTGAATCGCTGGGGGATCTCCGTACGTCAGGGTGAGAAGAAAACCGGTAGCCTTTATTTGAAAGGGAAGGCGGAAGTATGGGTAGCCCTTCAAAGCGTGGATGGTGAAAAAGAATATGCTGTACAGTGTATCCGTACCGAGTCCGGCGACTGGAAAAAGTATACATTTGAGTTGATTCCGGACAAGACCGATGAAAACGCACGCTTTGCCATTTATTTGAAAGGGAAAGGGCGTTTTCTGGTAGATATGGTCACTTTGATGAACGGTGCCGACCGGCAGTTTCGTGGGTTGCCGTTGCGTAATGATATCGGGCAGGCAATGGTGGATCAGGGGTTGCGTTTCCTGCGCTATGGAGGTACGATGGTTAATGCTCCCGAATACCGTTTTAAGAATATGATTGGTGATCGTGCATTGCGTCCGCCTTATAAAGGCCACTGGTATACTTATTCGACTAACGGTTTCGGTATCGAGGATTTCCTCCGCTTCTGCGAGAAGGCAGGGTTTATGCCTGCTTATGCAGTGAATGTAGAAGAGTCGGCGCAGGATATGGCGGACATGATTGAATACTTGAACGGGTCGGTAGATACGGAATGGGGGAAGAAGCGTGCCGCGAACGGGCATCCCGAACCTTACGGATTGAAGTATCTGGAGATTGGAAACGAAGAGGTCATCTGGGGGGATATCGAGGCAGACTATCAGCATTACATTGATCGTTTTAATGATATCTATGAAGCGGTTCATGCCAAAGATCCGGAGGTGCAATTTATTCATTCTGCCTGGTGGCGTCCCGAATCGCCTAACATGGAAAAAGTATTTAAAGCCCTTGACGGAAAAGCTGCTTATTGGGATTATCACCCTTGGACGGATGATCTCGGTAGCCGTGAGAACATAGACAGGGAGTTGACGGATATGAAGGCCAAGTTCTTGAAATGGAATCCGAATACAACGATGCGTTGTGCCATTTTTGAAGAAAATGGAAACCTGCATAACATTCAGCGTGCCATTGTACATGCTACCGTTCAGAATGTAGTTCGCCGCCATGGTGACTTCATCCTGACTACCTGTGCGGCCAATGCCCTTCAACCCTATCTGCAAAATGACAATGGTTGGGATCAGGGGCAGGTATTTTTCACACCGGGACAGGTTTGGGGAATGCCGACTTTCTATGCACAGCAGATGTCTGCTGCCCATCACCATCCGTTACGTTTGTGGAGTGAAGTGAAAGGAGAACTGGATGTGACAGCCACAACGAATGAAGCACGTGATGAAGTGATTCTGCATGTTGTGAACACTTCACCTGAGGTACGGCGGAGCCAGATAAACTTGTCCGGTTTCATTCCGGAGGGAAATATGGAAATATATACTTTGAGTGGAGAACTGAATGACGAAAATCTTCCCGATACGCCGACCCGGATTCTTCCGAAAGCTATCTGGATGCAGGCTGCCGGATCTGATTTTATTTATTCGTTTCCTGCTTACTCGTATACGATTGTCGTGCTTGGGAAGTAAGTTATCGTTATGGGAATTAACATTGTTAATGCCACTTCGGAAAGTTTTGCTGACAGATTGTAAACAACAAGTCTTTTGCATGTAAAAGATTTGTTGTTTACAATCAAAACACTTGTTTTAACAGATCGTTAAAACAAGTGTTCCTTCAATGTGATATAAACACTTATAACCTTCTATTTATCAGCCGGAACCTAATCAAAGGACCTTTGTTTCCTAAAGCCTCTGCCTGCATGGTTTCGAGTGATCTACTTGTCAGAATGACAAGTAGAATATAATTGATGAAAAGTTATGGAACCTTTTATGGTCTGAAAATAGCTGATGCATTGCACGAATTTGTTCCATCGGCCGACAGCACTACAGACGGAAGGGTCAGATTTCCAAGCCGTCCAGTATCTTCAGGTATAACTCCAATGCTTCTTCGATTTCTTTAATCATGATATATTCATCGGCTGTATGTGAACGCGAAGAACGGCCGGGACCCATTTTTACCGAAGGGAAAGACATTAACGCCTGATCAGAAAGGGTAGGGGAACCGAAAGGTATACGTCCCAGTTTTTTTGCTTTTTGTACAAACGGGTGACTCTCTTCGATACGTGAAGAGTTAAGGCGGAATGAGCGGGCTTCGGCTTTGCAGGAAATATGTTTTTGTATTTCGGCAAACAGTTCTTCATTGGAGTAAAGTTCGTTGCTTCGTACGTCCACTACGAAATTGCAACGGTCGGGGATGACATTGTGCTGTGTACCGGCATTGATCACCGTGACACTCATTTTGACAGGGCCCAGCAGAGACGATTCTTTGGCAAAACGGTAGTCGCGGAACCAGGCAATGTCGTCCAATACCTTATATATAGCATTATCACCTTCATTACGGGCTGCGTGTCCTGCTTTTCCGATGGCAGTGACATCAAGTACCATTAACCCTTTTTCGGCAATGGCAGGTTGCATTTCGGTAGGTTCTCCTACTACGGCAAAACTGATAGGAGGAAGTCCGGGCAATACACTTTCGATACCCCCTTTTCCCGATACTTCTTCTTCGCAGGATGCCAGATAAATGAGGTTATAACTTTGTTGCCTGCGGCATAGTTGCAGAAACACCTGTAAGAGTGTCACTACGCTTGCACCGGCATCGTTGCTGCCCAATCCGTAAAGTTTCCCATTCTCTTCGCGGGGAGTGAACGGATCTTTTCGCCAACCGTTGACCGGTTTTACGGTATCGATATGGGAATTGAGCAGGATTGTCGGTTTCTTCAGGTCGAACATGGGACTCAGACACCAGATGTTGTTTCCTTTACGGCCTGTGGTCATACCTTCGGCCTCGATATAGTTTTGCAGGTAATCGGCTGCTTTTTCTTCTTCGCGGCTGAGCGAAGGGATGCTGATCAGAGATTTCAGCAAGCCGACAGCTTCGGATGTAATGGATTCGTCTATCATTTCTTTTTTTGCTTTGAACGGATGCAAATGTACAAATAATACTTGAATCTTTCAGTTTGTCAGACAACTATTTATCAGGTACTATATGGCTAAGTGCCTGACTCTGTTAAGCAAAATAATTCAGTGTTCACACCTGATAATTCCAAATTAAACGATACCTTTGCAGACGAATAACTAACAACAAAGGATATGACTTATCATCATTTATCTGTCTTGGTTCATCGTCAGGCTGAAAAGTATGGCGACAAGACAGCTCTGAAATACCGTGACTATGAGAAGGCACAGTGGATCCCTATCTCTTGGAATGAATTCTCGCAAACTGTAAGGCAGGCCGCCAATGCCATGGTGGAACTGGGGGTACAGGAAGAAGAAAACATCGGTATTTTCTCTCAAAATAAGCCGGAATGTCTGTTTACGGATTTTGCCGCTTTTGCTAATCGTGCGGTGACGATTCCACTCTATGCAACCAGCTCTCCGGCACAGGCACAATACATTATCAATGATGCACAGATACGTTTCTTATTTGTAGGAGAGCAGTTCCAATACGATGCTGCTTTCAGTGTATTTGGCTTTTGCCCTTCACTTACCCAGTTAATTATTTTCGATCCGGCAGTAGTAAGAGACCCGCGTGATATGAGTTCCATCTACTTTGACGAGTTTCTGGCCAAAGGAAAAGATTTGCCGCACAACGAAGTGGTGGAAGAACGTACGGCACGTGCCAGTGCCGATGATTTGGCAAATATATTGTATACGTCCGGTACTACCGGTGAGCCCAAAGGAGTGATGTTACATCATTCTTGCTATCTGGAAGCATTCCGCATTCACGATATTCGTTTGGTGGATATGACCGACAAGGACGTTTCGATGAACTTCCTGCCTCTGACCCATGTGTTTGAGAAGGCGTGGACTTATCTCTGTGTGCATAAAGGAGTACAGGTATGTATCAATCTCCGTCCGGCCGACATCCAGACGACGATTAAAGAAATTCGTCCGACGTTGATGTGCAGTGTACCCCGTTTTTGGGAAAAAGTATATGCAGGTGTCCAGGAGAAAATTGCCGAGACTACCGGTATCAAGAAAATGTTGATGCTGGATGCCATCAAGGTAGGGCGTATCCACAATCTTGAGTATCTGCGGGTAGGTAAGACGCCTCCCAAAATGATTCAGCTGAAATATAAATTCTACGAAAAGACTATTTATGCCTTATTGAAAAAGACTATCGGTATAGAGAATGGTAACTTCTTCCCGACGGCCGGTGCCGCTGTTCCTGATGAAATCTGTGAATTTGTGCATTCCGTAGGTATCGATATGTTGGTGGGATATGGTTTGACGGAATCTACTGCGACTGTTTCGTGTACTTCGAAGACCGGTTATGACATCGGTTCGGTAGGACAAGTGATGCCGGAGGTAGAGGTAAAGATCGGGGAAGACAATGAAATTCTGCTTCGGGGAAAAACGATCACGAAGGGATATTATAAGAAAGCGGAAGCTACGGCAGCTGCTATTGATGAAGAGGGATGGTTCCATACCGGAGATGCCGGCTATTTCAAAAATGGTCAGTTGTATCTGACGGAACGCATCAAGGATCTGTTCAAAACATCGAATGGAAAATACATTGCTCCCCAGGCATTGGAAACCAAATTGGTTATTGACCGTTATATCGACCAGATAGCTATTATTGCCGACCAGCGTAAATTTGTATCTGCGTTGATTGTACCCGTATACGGCTTTGTGAAACAGTATGCCAAAGAGAAAGGTATCGAATACAAGGACATGACCGAACTGTTGGAGCATCCTAAGATTATTGCTTTGTTCCGTGCACGTATTGACACGTTGCAGCAACAATTTGCCCACTACGAACAGATTAAACGTTTCACATTGCTTCCTGAACCGTTCAGTATGGAAAAGGGAGAACTGACTAACACTCTGAAACTGAAACGCTCGGTAGTGGCACGCAATTATAAAGAGGTAATTGATAAAATGTATGAGGAGTAAGAACACGAAATTTTGTATATCTTTGCTCCCCATTATTAACGAAAACCATAAATAAGAAGTATGATTACTATTGAACAACTTAAAGACGTGAAAGAGCGCACTGATGCGCTGAGGAGGTATCTTTGACATCGACGGGAAGAAAATTCAGGTCGAAGAAGAACAATTGAGAACACAGGCTCCGGGATTCTGGGATGACCAGAAGAAGGCCGAAGCACAAATGAAACTGGTGAAAGGATTACAGAAGTGGATTGACGGTTACAACGAAGTCAAAACACTGGCAGACGAACTGGAGCTGGCTTTCGATTTTTATAAAGACGAACTGGTCACTGAGCAGGAGGTGGACGAGGCGTATGCAAAGGCTCTGGAACATGTGGAAAACCTGGAGTTGCAGAATATGCTTCGTGATGAAGCCGACCAGATGAGTTGCGTGCTGAAGATTAACTCCGGTGCCGGTGGCACGGAGAGTCAGGACTGGGCATCGATGCTGATGCGTATGTATCTTCGTTATGCCGAGACCAATGGTTATAAAGCAACCATGGCCAACTTGCAGGAAGGTGATGAAGCGGGTATTAAAACCTGTACCATCCAGATCGAAGGCGACTATGCTTATGGATATCTGAAAGGTGAAAACGGTGTACACCGTTTGGTTCGTGTTTCCCCTTACAATGCGCAGGGTAAGCGTATGACTTCTTTTGCTTCCGTGTTTGTCACTCCGTTGGTGGACGATAGCATTGAAGTGAATATTTTGCCGGCCTGTATCTCTTGGGATACTTTCCGTTCGGGAGGTGCCGGTGGACAGAACGTAAATAAAGTGGAATCTGGCGTTCGTTTGCGTTATCAGTACAAGGACCCTTATACCGGAGAGGAAGAGGAAATCCTGATTGAGAATACCGAAACCCGTGACCAGCCTAAGAACCGGGAGAATGCGATGCGTCAGTTGCGCTCTATTCTTTACGATAAAGAATTGCAGCACCGCATGGCCGAACAGGCCAAAGTGGAAGCCGGTAAGAAAAAAATCGAATGGGGGTCGCAGATACGAAGCTATGTATTTGATGACCGTCGTGTAAAAGACCATCGTACCAACTTCCAGACCTCTGATGTAAACGGAGTGATGGATGGTAAAATAGAAGGCTTTATCAAGGCTTATCTGATGGAATTTTCGTCCGAAGAGGCTTAAATATAACAGAATTGTAACATCCTCCGGGGTTTTCTGCCCCGGAGGATGTTTTTTTTATTTCCTTTCTTTGCTCATCATTTTATTCTCCATATTTTTGGCTGGTTAAAAGATTTGTTCTTACTTTGTTAGCGTTGAACTTTAAAGCTAACGATTATGAGTAAGAATAAGAAAAAAGTAACACACAGCAAGAAAGAAGAAGAACAAGCCAAAAAGGTCGTTAAGGTAGTTTTTGTCTCGCTGGTCATTCTGGCATTGGCTATGATTATCGGTTTTTCTCTTTTGGGCTAAGAGTGAGTGATTAGTGACTGACAATTAGTGATTAGTACCGTATAGATGAATTGTACTAATCACCGGTTATTAGCTGCTAATCACTGCCAATTAATCGCTAATCACTAAAAAGACGGATGAACAAGCAACTGATTACTATTTTTTCTATCTTCTCAATTACTTGTCTGGGGATGGTTTCTGCCCAGGAGTCTAAATCTTTTCTTCCTGAGGTGAAGAAAGAATCATTAACCTTCAGTTCGGAGGACAATAAGTTTAAACTGACTTTCAATGGTCGTATCCAGGCAGATGGAGCGGTGTTTTTTGGAGAGGATTACCAG
Source organism: Bacteroides sp. 11BF (assembly GCF_019633765.1). Classification (NCBI taxonomy): domain Bacteria; kingdom Pseudomonadati; phylum Bacteroidota; class Bacteroidia; order Bacteroidales; family Bacteroidaceae; genus Bacteroides; species Bacteroides sp. 11BF. The sequence continues at coordinate 20,840 of NZ_JAFKPJ010000010.1, read as the reverse complement.
CCCATAGGCAATGGTGTCGGATTTAGGCGTGTACGTTTAGGTGCCACTGCTGCATTTGGTAAAAGATTATCTGGTAAAATAGAGATGGATCTGACCGATGGCGGATTTTCGTTAAAAGACTGTTTTATTAAATATGCTTTTCCCAACGGGCTCTACTTTAGGGCAGGTAATTTTAAAGAGAGTTTTGGGATGGCTGCAATGACTTCTTCGGGCGATTTATGGTTTATGGAGAAAGCGAATGTGGTATCGGCATTTGCTCCTGAATATCATATTGGCGTACAGGGAACTTGGGAACATGACCAGTTCCTGGGGGTAGCAGGTGTACATTTCAAGCGAATTGAAGGTAATAAAGAAAAAGATTATTCTGAAAGTAACAACAAAGCCGGAGAAGATGAAGGAATATCGGTGACTGCCCGTGCGGTTTGGCAACCTGTTTCGGCAGATAAAGTGAAAGGCTTTCATCTGGGAATTGCTGCATCTTATCGCACTCCGAAGACTACGGTTGGTTCACTGATGCCAAATACGGTGAGATACAGTACAAGGTCGCTGTCTTATATCAATAAAATCAAGTTTCTGGATACATCGCCTATTGCCTCGGTCAGTCACGACTGGCTGGCGGGTGCCGAGTTGGCCGGATTCTACAGAGGGTTTCGTTTTCAGGGAGAATACATTATGAACAACACAGTGCGTATGGAAGGATTAGCGACGGAGAAGTTCAATGGTTTCTATGTACAGGCTGCTTATCTGCTGTTTGGCGGACAGCAGCGGTATAGTAAATCACGTGGCGCTTTTTCACAGCCGTCGTTTGGGCGTAGTTGGGGCGACATAGAACTGGCAGCCCGTTTTGACCGTATCGACCTGAACGGAACAGAGGTGATGGGCGGATCGGCCAACGGATGGACGTTTGGGGTGAATTATTATGCTACCCGGAATCTTAAATTCCAGATTAACTATTCGTATGTAGATAATGATAAATATGCCAATGCCTTCGGACAGGCAGCGGTGGGGTATAAATCGAACGGAGAGATTGCTTACAAACCCGAGGAAGTAGACGAATCGTTGGGGAAGGGGGGGAATGCATATGGCATTCTGGGACTCCGTATACAATTGAATTTTTAAATATGTCACAAGAGATAGAACGTAAGTTTCTCGTTAAAGGAAACTATAAATCACAGGCTTTTGCGCAGAGTCGCATTGTTCAGGGCTATATCAGCAGTGCCCGTGGAAGAACGGTCCGGGTACGTATCCGCGATGGGAAAGGTTACCTGACTATTAAAGGAGCCTCCGATACCTCAGGGTTGAGCCGCTATGAGTGGGAGAAAGAACTGCCGCTTATTGAGGCAGAGGAACTGATGAAACTTTGTGAACCGGGAGTGATCGATAAAACCCGATACCTGGTTCGTAGCGGGGAACACGTATTCGAAATAGATGAATTCTACGGTGAGAATGAAGGACTTGTAGTAGCTGAGGTTGAATTGGGGGCAGAGGATGAAATGTTTGTAAAACCTGACTTTATCGGGGAAGAGGTAACTGGGGATGTTCGCTACTATAATTCCCAGTTAATGAAAAAACCGTATACTACCTGGCCGTAGCTAACAAATAATCCGTATATTTGTTTCTTTAGTTACGGGCTCAAGAATAAAGATATATGGAACAACTGTACAACTACTTGCCGGAAAAGCTGGTGACCTTTATTCTGGTCACCTTGTTTTCACTTTTAATAGGACTCTCGCAACGCAAGATCAGTCTGAAGCGTGAAGGAGAAACCACTCTTTTCGGTACGGACCGCACCTTTACGTTTATTGGAATGTTAGGGTACCTTTTGTATATCCTCGATCCGGAAGAGATGCGGCTCTTTATGGGAGGCGGGTTGATACTCGGTATGCTTCTGGGATTGAACTATTATGTAAAACAAACCCAGTTTCACGTATTCGGGGTGACGACCATCATCATTGCGCTGATCACTTATTGCATTGCTCCTATTGTTTCTACACAGCCTTCCTGGTTTTATGTCATGGTGATTGTAACCGTTTTATTGTTCACTGAATTGAAGCATACCTTTACGGAGATTGCACAGCGAATGAAAAACGATGAAATGATCACACTTGCCAAATTTTTGGCTATCAGTGGAATTATTCTCCCCATGCTACCCAATGAAAATATCATTCCGGATATCAATCTGACCCCCTATACCATTTGGCTGGCTACAGTAGTTGTCTCGGGCATTTCTTACCTTTCTTATCTGTTGAAGCGATATGTCTTTCGTGAATCGGGAGTATTGGTTTCCGGTATCATCGGTGGATTGTATAGCAGTACGGCCACTATTTCAGTATTGGCGCGTAAAAGCAGGAATATCCACTCGCAGGAAGCACCCGAATACGTTGCTGCCATGCTGTTGGCTGTGAGTATGATGTTTCTGCGTTTTATGATTTTAATTCTTATTTTCAGTTCCACCATCTTTGCCTCTATCTATCCTTATCTTTTGATTATGGCTGCTGTTGCAGCCGGTGTTGCCTGGTTTATCCACTGCCGGCGGAAACGGACGCCTGATGCTGATCTTGTGGAAGAAGAGGATGACAGCAGTAACCCTTTGGAGTTCAAAGTAGCACTGATTTTTGCCGGACTATTCGTTATCTTTACTGTGTTGACACATTACACATTGATTTATGCCGGTACCGGAGGATTGAACTTATTATCGTTTGTGTCCGGATTCAGTGATATCACTCCTTTCATCCTGAACTTATTGCAGGGAACCGGGAGTGTGGCGGCCACTGTTGTGATGGCTTGTACCATGCAAGCCATTATCAGCAATATTGTGGTGAATATGTGTTATGCACTTTTCTTTTCGGGTAAACAGAGTAAGTTGCGCTCATGGATATTAGGCGGTTTCGGCTGTGTGATTGCGGCAAATGTTGTCGTACTTTTTTTCTTTTATCTGATTTAATGTGCGTTATCGAACAACTTCTGATAAAAAAGAATAAAAATCGCCCTATTTCACCTTTCTTAACTCCGAGGGTTTCGTAAACGAATATAAAGTCGATATTTTCGTTGCCAATCCGTAACAAATACTATGATTTTGCGTCTGATAGACTATAAACTAAAACATAACTTCACATGAGAAACAAACTACTACTATTATTGCTGTTGATGTTTATAACATCCGGCATGATGTATGCTCAACAGCAGAAACCTCAGCAAACCCAGCAACGTACAGCAGCTCCATCTTATACATTGAAAGGCGTGCTTCTTGACTCGCTGACGCAAGAGGGAGAACCTTATGCTACGATCAAAATCGTGAAAAAGAGTGCTCCCCAAAAAGCCTTGAAAATGGCCGTAACTGACTTGAATGGTAAATTCCAGGAAAAATTGACTGTCGCTCCCGGAAACTATGTCGCTACTTTTTCATCTGTAGGTAAAGTGACATTGGTGAAAGACTTCACCGTAAAGGCAGGAGATAAAGTAATTGACCTCGGACAATTGAATATGGCTGAGGCTACTAACGAACTGAAGGGCATAGAGATCGTTGCCCAGAAACCATTGGTAAAGGTGGATGTGGACAAGATTGAATATAACATTGAGGACGACCCGGACTCAAAGACCAACACAGTGATGGAAATGCTTCGTAAAGTCCCGTTGGTTACAGTGGACGGTGAAGACAACATTAAGGTGAATGGCAGCAGCAGTTTTAAAATCCATGTAAACGGTAAGCCGAATAACATGATGAGCAATAATCCGAAAGATGTGCTCAAAAGTATGCCTGCTAATACAATTAAGCATATCGAGGTAATCACTTCTCCGGGAGCTAAATATGATGCAGAAGGTGTAGGCGGTATCCTGAATATCGTTACTGTAGGCGGTGGCTTTGAAGGGTATACCGCTACTTTCCGTGCCAGTGGCAGTAACCGTGGTGCCGGTGCGGGCGGATATGCCACTATTAAGTCGGGTAAACTGACTCTGACCGGTAACTATAACTACAATTATAATACAACTCCGAAGAGCTACTCAAATAGTTTCCGTGAAAACTTTGACTCGGAAGATCAGAAATATCTGGAATCAAACAGTACTTCCGATTATGACGGTAGTTTCCAGTACGGTAATCTGGAAGCCAGTTACGAAATTGATACATTACGCCTGCTGACTGCTTCTTTCGGTATGTATGGAGGTAGTAATGATAATAACAGTGACGGACTGACTACGATGTGGAATGCAAACAGAGATGTGTTGGCTTATCAATATGGCTCTCTGAGTGATGGAAGCGGTTCGTGGTATTCGATGCGGGGTAATGTCGACTACCAGCGTACGTCTAAAAAGAATAAGGACCGTATGATTACTCTTTCCTACAAGATCAGTACTCAACCCCAGAATTCGGATTACTACACTAAGTATAGAGATATAAAGGATCCTTTTGAATTGGAAATTATTGAGAAGTTCCTATTAAACAACTCTCACTCGGATGGAAAAACGAATACTACTGAACATACCTTCCAGGTGGACTACACCACCCCTATCGGAAAGTTACATACGATAGAAGTAGGTGGCAAATATATTATCCGTAATAATTTAAGTGATAATAAGTTGTTCGAAGCTAAAGGGGCAACCGACGATTATGAATACAACAACGACCGTAGCAGTAAGTACAAGCATATGAACGACATTCTTGCTGCTTATTTAGGATACACTCTTCGTTATAAGGGCTTCTCTTTTAAACCGGGAGTACGTTATGAATATACCGCTCAGGATGTAAAATATTTGGCTGGAGCTATCGGTCCGGAAGCAGATTTCAGCACCAACTATAATGATTTTGTTCCATCTGTTACGATGGGTATTAAGATTGGTAAGACACAGAACTTGCGTGGTGGTTACAACATGCGTATCTGGCGTCCGGGTATCTGGAACTTGAATCCTTATTTTGACGACCGTAACCCGATGTTTATCAGCCAGGGTAATTCGAATCTGGAAAGTGAAAAGAGCCACTCGTTCAATCTGAGCTATAGTATGTTCAGTATGAAGTTCAATGTGAATGTTTCTTTGCGTCACTCATTTGGAAACAATGGTATTGAGCGGGTGAGCCGTCTGATCGGTAAAGGCGGTGAGGACTTCCCCGGAGGACATCATGCTCCCGAAGGTGCATTGTACAGCACGTACGAAAATATCGGTAAGAACCGTAATACAGGTCTGAGCCTTTATGCTAACTGGAATGCTTCTCCCAATACTCGTATCTATCTGAATGGTGATGGTAGCTACGCTGATATTAAGAGTCCGGCCCAAGGATTACATAATTATGGATGGAGCGCTTCTATGTATGGCGGCATTCAGCATACTTTCCCATTGAAAATACGCGCCAGTCTGAATGCCGGAGGAAGTACTCCTTACATTAGCTTGCAGGGTAAGGGATCGGGTTACTATTACTATAGCCTGAGTGTGAACCGTTCATTCATCAAAGATCGTTTTACGGTAAGTGCTTATGTAAGCAATATCTTCGAGAAATATCGTTCATTCAACAACACTACTATCGGTGAAAACTTCTTGTCTAAGAATAGCAGCCGCTATCCGAGCCGTAGCTTCGGTGTCAGCCTCAGCTATCGTATCGGTGAGTTGAAAGCCAGCGTGAAGAAAGCTGCCCGCAGTATCAATAATGATGATGTGAAAGGTGGCGGTGGCCAGGGTGGTCAAGGCGGTGCTAACTAAGAGTTAGGACTTCTTGGTAAAGATAAAAACAGAAAGGTGTAGCTATCCGCAGTGGTAGCTACACCTTTCTGTTTTTGAATGGGGATGTGTCATTATTCACCACAGAGTAACACTGAGTCCCATAGAGCGAACTTGATCTATTGATAACTACTGAATATTTATCTGTGTAAATCAGTGTAATCTGTGGTGAATACGAGTTTCGGTACACCCCATTTCGTCCGGTTGCCGGTTTATAATGAATGATCTGCCGGCACCTCTTTCCCCGACCAGGCTTTCAAGTTGGTCCATTCGGCGGGAGGAGCTGACCAAAAGGCATCGTCAGCAGGTAATCCCAGTGGTAAGAACCCGGTCAGACACAGATAAGTACTTCCCGTATTGATGTAGCTTTCCGACATTTTTATCTGATTACCGGAGAAACCTATCCTTAACCAGCCGTTTGCGTCAAAATTGTCGGCTGACCGGAACTGATTTTCAATGACCTTGGTCATTGCACAACGTACTTGGGCGGGAGTAATATGTTCGGGAAGCAGATGTAGTAGGGCAGCTTGCCCTAACGCATGAAATACTCCGGTACGATACACGATAGACCGTCCGATTACCGGATAAGTTCCTTCCGGTGAAATAAACCGTTCCAACTGTTCGGCATAGCGTCCCAAGCGTTTCTGCTGTACTTTCAGAAATTCAGCTCCCGGCATCCGGTGCTTTTGCATGACGATTAATATGTCAGTTAGCATGGGGTGAATCACAAAGCTGTTGTAATAATCGAGATGGAAGTCAGCCCCGTCACCGTATTGGGCATCTCCCTTATACCAAAGATCCCTGAACTTGCGTACTCCGTAGTTGAGGCGTACCGTGTCGCACTCACCGGTGAATTCTTGCAATGCAGCCTCTACGATAGAGGCAAACAGCAACCAGTTGCTTTCGTTGGGTTTAATGGCACGACTTCGTTTCAACTCTGTCACTACCCGCTTGCGGGCAGATGCAGAGAGATTACCCCATAACTGTTTGGGGGCGCGCAGCAATCCTTCTGCCAGGAATGCGGCATCTACCAAGGGCTGCGAAGGTTCTCCGAAAATCAGGTAATCGGGTGAGGAGGGGTTAACGGCATTGCTGATTCCTTTTACAGTCAGCTCGATGTATTTCTTGCGTAACTGTCCTTCCGGCGTATCGTCCGCTCCCAATTCCAGCCATGGAGCCATGCCGCAAACTGTACGTCCTACTGCTTCCAGATAAGAGAAACGTTGCCGGTCGGGGGCAAGCGATTGGTATGGCATTCTTTTCTTCAGTGTTTCGTTAGCCAGATTACTGAGTACCGGATCGGCCAGGCGGACAAGTGTCTTTACCCAGACATCCCGGTCGGCAGTTCCTGGCCGGCACTGTGCCCAAAGACAGGGGACTGCCGGCCATCCTCCGGCCAGCAATCCCCATACAATAATTAAGATGATCCGTTTCATTGAAGCGATCCGTCTTCTTTATATTCCACTACCACTACGTCCGTAAGTGGCTTTTTCCCTGGAGTAGTTACACGGATGGTATTTTCTCCTGCCTTCAGTTTGACACCTTTCCATACAACTGTGGAGTAAGTATCTGCTTTTTGTTTGCCACAACTGACACCGTTTACAAACAGTTCGGCTTCCGGGGCAGTGGTGAATGCCATGAAAGTCTGCTCCGGTTGGTAGCGAAGCCTGCATCGCTTCTCTGCCAAGTAAATCATCGGCTCCTGTTTGTTCCAGTTTGCTTTATAGAAGTAGTAGGAGTCTTTCTTCACCTTTCGGTCGAAGGTGACGAGACCTTTGTCATTGATACCCGGGCGGTCACCTTCCGTACGGTGGGCAGCGCCGAAGTCGAACATGTTCCAAACGAATGTACCCCATACGAACGGACGTTCGGCTATGATTTTCCAATTCTCCATATGATAGTAGGTCTGCCAGTTTTCAGGGTGCCACCATCCCGAAGCGGACGGTTGCCTGAGCGAGTCCTGCTGGTGGTAGACACTGGCTCCTGCCCCGTATTCACTGATGCCGATACGTATTTCGGGATATTTCTCGTGTGTACGGTCCAGAAAGGTTGCCAATGTTTTCGGAGTACTTCCATACCAACCGTCGTAACGGTTCCAGGCAATGTTATCGGTAATGAAGTTCAAATCACCGTTCTGGTTGCTGGCGGAAGTTGTCGGACGGGTAGGGTCTTCCTGTTTCGCCAGTACATTCAGTTCTTTGATATACTCTACAGGATTGTCCCCGACTTCCTTCAGTTCATTGAACAGGCCCCAGAAGCAGATAGAGGGATGATTGTAGTGCTGGCGAATCAGTTCGATGAGTTGCTGTTTGCCATTCTCACGGAAGGAAAGCTGGTTGACAAAACCTTTATCCGCATATCCTCCGGGACCGACAAACGGAATCTCAGCCCAAGTGACGATACCGTGCCGGTCCATCAAATCGTACATATAAGTTGCCTGCGGATAGTGTGCCAGGCGGATGGCGTTGACTCCCATCTCGCGCATCAGTGCCACATCTTCTTCATGATGCTGGGGACGGAGTGCGTTACCCACTTCGGCACGATCCTGATGGCGGCATACCCCATGAAGTGGTAAATGCTTGCCGTTCAGGAAGAATCCTTGAGCCGGATCGGTATGATAATAGCGTAGACCTAATGGCTGTGTTACACTGTCGATTTGTTTACCGTTCTTGTGGAGGCTGACAGTGACCTGATACATAAACGGGTCTTCACAACCATTCCAAAGACGCGGTTTTTGAATCAATAAAGGAAGCTGTTCCTGAATATCGGTCCCCTGTTTCAGCGATATGCTCCGGTTTTCTTTGCAAATCACTTTAGAGCCGTCCGTCACTTGGATCCGAAGTTCGGCCGCTCCATCGGTTGCCCGGTTGGACAGGTTCACTTTGGCATATACTTTTGCTTCTTGGGCGCTGACGGCTTCCTGAACCAGATAAACTCCCGGTGAAGCATAATCCAGAGGCGAGATGCAAGTCTCGTCGGTAATCAGCAGATGTACATCCCTGTAGATTCCCCCGTAAAAATTGAAGTCGCCTACGAGTGGCATTATGTCCAGTTGCTCACCGTTATTGGCACGTACCAGAATGGAGTTCTTTTCTCCGTATTTCACTAAGTCTGTGATTTCGAATATAAAGGCCCCGTATCCGCCCCGGTGTTCGCCAATGTGTTTACGGTTGATGAACACGTTGGCTACACTGTTCACACCTTCAAAGCGAAGAAACAGGCGCTTGCCTTTCCATTCGGGACGAACATATAGAGCTTTTTCATAGTTCCCGATACCCCGTTTGTAGTCTGTTTTGCCGGCAAGCGCATCTTGTGCATTCCAGGTGTGCGGCAGGTCTACCCTGCGGGTGTCTCCCTGTACCTGATGCGAGAAACGGAAATTCCAGTTATTGTTGAGTAGAATATCCTGACGCTGGGCGTGAAGGGAGAGAGAGAAGAGAAGTAGGAGAAGAAAGGGGCTTAAACCTTTTCCTCGGCCCCTCCGCCATAAGGAGGGAAAATAGTTACATTTCTGCTGTTTCATATGTTCTTGATTATGTATTGATTAATGATGTTATTATTGAGATCATCTGTATTTCCCTATCCGTTTTGTAATACGTCCGCTTTCTCCGGTCCGCCCGGTTCGGGAGTTTCTTGTGGGTGAATCACATCGAAATAATAGATGCCTTGTTCCTTCAGATAGTCCAGGAAGGACGGCAACCGCATGCAGAAACGGCTCCAGTCTTTTGCGCCGGGTGAAGTCCATGCCGATTCTGCCAAAGCTATCAAACGCGGGAAGGTCATGAAATCCAGTCGTTTGGCATCCGCGATCCGTTCGGTCCAGAGTGTGAACTGCATACCCAGTATCTGATCTTCGTATCCTTTAAAGAGATGACTGACCGGTTCGGGAAAAGCGTAGACATCTTGCAACGGATTGAATCCATCCCAATAGCGTCCCACTTTATGTGAGGCATCCTGTACGAAATCGCCATACAGCGGACGGCGTGGAGTCAGTACTACCTGATAGCCCTGTTCAAGCGCTTTCAGCAACTGGTACTTGCGGTCGTGACGCCACCACATTACCAGTGCTTTCGAGGGGGAGATACCGGCATCTACTATTTCGTCCCAACCGATTATCTTCTTGCCTTTGGCTGCTACCAGATCGGCGGCACGGCGGATGAAGTAATGCTCCAGTCCGGTTTCATTGACCAGCCCTTTTTCCTTTATGAAGTTCTGGATATCCGGATCTGTGAACCAGTTCTGGTTACCATAGTGCACTTCGTCACCTCCGATATGGATATAGGGAGCCGGAAAGAGAGCGGTTATTTCATCGAGCACATCGCTGATAAAACGATAAGTTTCTTCTTTGCAAGGATGGAATGTGAAATGCTTCCAGCGTCCTTCACCTCCCCCCGATACCTCCGGATAGGCACGGCAGACTGCCGTGGCATGTCCCGGCATATCGAACTCCGGAATCACCATAATCTGGCGTTCGGCTGCATAGGCCACGATCTCCCGGATGTCGTCCTGTGTATAGAACTGCGGAGCTGCTTTGGCATCATGCCAATTACCGACGGCTCCTATCTCCGTCAGCTTAGGATATTTTTTGATTTCAATGCGCCATCCAGGTTCGTCTGTCAGATGCCAGTGGAATACATTGAGATGGAGCCTCGCCATCAGGTCGAGGTATTGTTTTACTTTCTCTTTGCCGAAGAAGTGGCGGCTTTCATCGAGCATAAATCCGCGCCATGCGTAGCGTGGCGAACTGTAAATCCGGCAACAGCGGATTTTGCCCCGTCCGTGCTGTGCCAGTTGTCTGATGGCCTGGCCGGCATAAAATGCGCCTTTCTCAGAAGTGGCATCAATGAAGATAGAATCCGGCGTAATTTCCAGTTGATATGCTTCATCCGAATATGCTGTACCGATGGCAGGCAGAGACTTAGAGATAGTAGTTCGTACACACTCAGCCGAAACTTCGTCATAAGAGAATGTGCCTTTATGTGTCTCTATCGCAGAAGGAGCGGGGAATAGCTTTTGTGCTTGTAAGCCTTGAAAAGCAAATAGAGCAAGAAGAAGAAATTTTATTCTCCCTCTTGCTGTATTATGAATGAATAATGGTCTGTTGGTTCGTTTCATCCTATGTCTTTAACTTGTTAGCATTCTTTTTTACTTAAATACTTCCATTATAGGCCTTCCGATCCATACTTGTGGCTGTTTCAGTTTGAAAATGGCAGCCACGGTAGCGGCTACGTCAAACTGCATCATGCTGGCCTGAATCTCATGCCCTTTCCTGATATTTTTCCCCGAGATGATGAACGGAGTCTGCATTTCCAGCATTGTTTTTCCTCCGTGTCCTTTATTGATTCCGCCATGGTCGGATGTTACTATAAAAATCGTTTCAGCCAGCATTCCGGCTTCTTTCACCGCGTCAATCACTTTGCCGATGTATCCGTCTATTTCTTCAAGCTTCTGGTAATAAGCCGGTGTGTCATGTCCTTCCTTATGTCCTACATGATCCGGATTATCCCAAGCGATAAGTGTCAAAGCCGGCTTTTTCTCTTTAATATACTTCACGGCTGTTTCGCATAGTTCCGTAGGGTGTTTTTCGTAGTTAATCCCTTGGTTGTATTTGTTTACTGCCAGCGTATCTACCAGGTATTTGATGCCGATCCATTCGTAGAGAGTGCCAATTTCAGCTTTCGGGTCAGCTTCGCGGAGCAATTGGAATACAGTTGGAAAAATGCCATCTTTACTTAATTCTTTCGAAGGAAGATCCGGGGTGCTTGAATTCCAAGTCGTGTATCCGTGTAGCTCCGGGCCTGCTCCCATGAACATAGATGCCCAGTTCACTGCACTGGACGAAGGGAGTACAGAGCGTTTGGTCAGTGTGTAAGAACCATCATTCATTAGTTGTTTGATATGGGGGATATTAGCTTTCTCTACACTGTAGGAACCCCAGCCGTCCAACCCAATCAAAACTACATGTTTGGCTTTCCACTTGCTGCCGGCATGGCAATTGGGAACTATCGTTAATAAACAGATAATTAAACAGGCTAATTTAAACACTTGTGTTTTCATGATACTTTTTTATAATAAAATTATTTATCTAAATCTTTTCTACGCTTCAGGGCTTCAAGAAAGTAGTAGTCTGCATAGTTCAGAGGTACGTCGATTTCACTATTATGCGGAATACTGCCTACGCTATGCATCAGGATAAAATTGCCGTTAGTGCCCAATGCGGCCCGATAGTCAGGTGAGGCGAGACTATGCATGATGCGGTCTGCATATTCCCTGTAAGAAGCGGCATCGGGGACGTCATATGTGCTGATCTCGTACAGGGCAGAAGCGATGCAGGATGCGGAAGAGACGTCCCGGGGTTCATCGGGTATATTGGGTGCGTCCATGTCCCAGTAAGGTATCAGATCTTCGGGCATGTGCGGATCATTTTTCATCCTATTGAATGTTTTCAGTGCCTGATCCAGATATTTGCGGTCTTTCGTTTCACGATAGCAAATAGTGAAGCCGTAGATGGCCCATGCTTGTCCACGTGACCAAACCGATTCATCAGCATATCCTTGTGCTGTTTGTTTATGGCGTACGGAGCCGTCCGAAATATTGTAGTCCACTACGTGATAGCAACTTCCATCAGGACGGAAATGCTCGGAAAGAGTACGGTCGGCATGTGCTACGGCTACTTTATGGAAAATGGAATCACCGGACAGTTTGGTTGCTTCGAACAGAAGTTCCAGGTTCATCATGTTGTCAATGATAACCGGACATTCCCAGCCTCTTTCACTTTGCCAGCTATTACCCTTTACATCCCAGCTTTGAATGACTCCGGCATTGGGGCGGAAACGCGTACAAAGTGATTTGGCTGCCTGTACCATTACGTCTTTATATGCAGCTGTATCGGGAGCGAGCCTCAGGCCGTTACCAAAACTGCAATTAATGATGAATCCTATATCGTGATGCCAAGTCAGGTGCTCGGCCGGGCGAATGGCTTCAGTATATTTTCTGGCCAGTGGGAGGTAGCTGGTGTCACCTGTCAGTTCGTACATATACCAGATGCTACCGGGAAAAAAACCACTGCGCCAATCGGCATATCCGCAGTAATATACAGATCCATCTCTATTGAGAGTTACAGGATTGAGACATTTTCCGCTGGCCTCGATGGTGTCGATGGCCAAACCGAGTTGTGCTTTGGCAAATTCTACATTTTCTGTTATAAAAGACGGTACTGTGGGTTTGTGGTTTGAGCAAGCCACACATATCATTGCGCAGGCTGCTCCCAATAAGGGTTTTAAGTTCATGTTTTATTGTTTTTTTATGGTAAAAGAATAATTTCCTGTTTTATGAATGTTTGTTGCTGTGAGTGTAATGCGACAAATCGATTTACCCCATACATTGGATAGCCGGGGATCTGTTAATGGGATTATTTCTGTTTCTACATCGAACAGTTGTTTATCATATTCTATGACGGCTTTCTTTCCTTTTACTTCCAATTGAATTTTTCCCGGTATTTCCGTACACACCTGTCCCCATGTCATGAAATTGATTTGATTGGGCTGTTTGGCTGTCTTCAGACGGAAAGAATCTGAAATCCGTAATTGTCCTTTCTGAAGTGAATAGGAACGTATCCATGATTCCACTTCTGCTTCGGCCGGATAGGCTGTCGCTATATTGGCTGTGAATGTGTTTTTCCTCTTGTCAGCTTGTACTTGTGTTGCTTTATATGTTGCTCCGTATTTCTGGGGGACGCCATTAATCAGGGGGAGATTGTGATAATTGCTCTGCATGGTCCAAATGGTGTAGCGATCCTTGCTGAATGTCTGGCGTGTATAAGTCCCTACTCCGGCATCGATAAGAAAAGGAGTTTGGTCTATCCAGAATGAGAAGGTACCTGCGTCATTATGATTATGGCTTTCGTCGTTATATCCTCCTTTAGCGGCCAGGAAGTTTCCTTTATTGTCAGTTATATAGCAGAATTCGGTTTCCGGATACCAGGAGAATGGGGGAGTCAGATGTGCCGCTTGAGTTTCTTTTAGTTCGTTCGCAATTTTTATAGCAGCAAGCGTACGGTATATATCGCGTCCGGAAGGAAGCTTATTAGTGTTAATCATAGCAGCGAATCCTTTCATTTCGTTACTGTTTACAGCCTTGCCATACCGGAATATCAAGGGAGCGTCTCCACTGCTTTTCGCCGAGGCATCAGCGAAATTAACCACCCATCCTTTGCCCACGTATGAACGTGATATATATTCGCCCATATTCTTTATCATGGGATTATCGAAGATGGAGACAGTTCCTCCGGTAACGGCTGACAGTAATTCCAGATAATCAAACATTTTCCCGGCGGCATGTCCCCAGTAGGAGGGACCTTCCTCACATGCACCGTCGGTATGGGTATAGTTGATGAATTTATCTACCGAAACCATACTGCGGTATACTGCCTTCGCTAACATTTCTTTATCATTTTCAAGCAGCATAAAACACATTAAGGCGTTGCTGTTACACCAAGGATTCCAGTTGTTGACCATCATTCCCGGTTTATAGTCCACTGCCATCCACCAGAAGTGATCGTTATTCATGTAAGGATCCAGTATACGCTGTTGGAGCGTATGCCGTAAACGTTCGGATATGGCAGGATTGAGTTTGTCAAATTCTTGATGCATGTAATAATAGGTCCATGCGAGTAAAGAGCCCAGGTCACCTGCTGTCAGGTCTATGATGTTTTCTTTAAAATCGGGTAGTGAGCGGCGAGACTGTTGAGCATTCAAATGGGCGGCCAATGCCCAGGAAGTCATTTCGCAGGAATGATATACACCGTTGATCAGCTGATCGATAAATCGTCCTTTCCCTTCTGCGAGTTCAGCGAGTAGCAGGTCGGCTATGGCATTGTTATTGTTGGCGAAAGGAGTTTCCATGACGCTACGGTTGCCGCTGCGTTCAAATTCCATATAATCAGTAGCTTTCACAACCTGCCATTGATAATTTAACTGCTTCTCTCCGCGAAGGATACATTCATTCTTGAAAGAGCCTAAAAAAGTGTCCCATCCGGTTCGGTCGGTATAAGCAGGATAGGTGACCCATTGTTGATTTAATATAAGCACTTCCTGCAAACTGCTTACGCTGGCTTGTTTTTGAAGATAGTTCCGTTCTGTATAGCTGAGGGCTCTTACAGTACAGCATAGCAAGAGAGTGAATATTAATAATTTCTTCATCGTAATAAAATTAAGATTTTAACGTAGGCAAAGTAACAAAATTTATTGCTATTTCATCTTACTAAATGGTTCTTAATGCTATATAAATTTTCTATTTTAGTTGGATATTTGAGGGAGTCAATCCTCAAAAGAGGAAAAGTCGATAAGAGAGTTTATTTAGAACTTTCTTTTCAGATGGAATAGAGGGCGTGTGTCGAAACTCACCACAGAAGACACTGAGTAACACAGAGTGAATTTTAAGTCATTGATTATCTATGTTGATAATCTGTGATAATCCGTGTAATCTGTGGCGAAAAGAGTTTTGACACAGCCCTTTGGTTTATAAGAATCAGTAGCTTAAACGTATTTGTTTAATTCCAGCCCGAGTTCTGAGTCAGTGATTTATTCATATCAGTTTCATGTTTTGGGATTGGCCATACATAATATTGGTCTCCTCCCCATGTATAAGGATAGGTGACAGTACCCCATACATCTTTCATCCCGGCTGTACCATCAGCATTATTAAACTTACTTTCTTTCCATGTTTTCCAACGGAGTTCTTCGTAAAAGTCAACCCCTTCACCTGCTGTTTCCCAGCGGAATTCATTCTGGATGCGAATGCGCATATCTTCCTGTCCCTGGACCATAGTGGCAGTATTGCTGTTCAACAGTGCAACACCGGCACGTTGGCGTACTTTATTCAACCATTCGATGGCCTCGTCGGTTTTACCCTGCTCATTCAATGCTTCAGCCAATCCTATGACGACAGTTGCGTAGCGGATAATTGGCAGGTCAATCGGAGATTGTTCGCGATTGGTCATTTCACTTGAACCTTCGGCAACAAATTTGCGGAACAAATAGTATAAATGGCTCTGGGTGTCAGTGCGTAAGTCATAAGGATAATCGGTGTCGGCACCATAATAGGGCCAGCGTGAAGTGAAGGTGTGGTCTACGCTGTTTCCGGAACCATCATATGTAGCATATGGAGTGATGACAGTCTGGGCTAAACGAGGATCTCGGCTGTCATAAGCAGCTTTAATACGGGCCTCGTTTCCTGCCGGCAGATAGAATGCTTTTGCCTTGTCACTTAGCTTTTCCAGACGTCCGTCTACTTTTGCTTTTATTTTTTTTACCATATCGTCCAATGCCTCTTCCGTACCGTCAAAGCCGATTTCGCGATACTGTGCTTTTACTGTTGCCGGATCAGTATTACGCAAGAAGAATACTTCACGGTCTTTAATATCTAAGCTTGAGAACCCCGGAATGTATTCATCCCAGTTAAATTTACTGCCGTCTATATTTTCGTAGGTTTCTACAAAATCCACACTGGCCAACATGGTGTTCCAGCAAGAACCAAATGTAGTACGGCCGCCATAACGGAAGCTCATGGAATTTCCGTAAGTGCTGCCATTGTTATCGATACACTGCAAAGAGAAGATAGCTTCATCACTCTGTTCATTAGCTTCTTTGAAGAGTTGCTTGTAACCATCCTGAAATAATGAATGTCCCAATTCACCTACTTTGCGGAAATCTGCTTCCGCTTTACTCCATTCTTTGGCCCACAGATAGATTTTGCCACGCAGTGCATAAGCCACTGATTTGGTGACATGACCCCATTCTGCTTTACCGGCAGCGATACGGTCGGGGAAATTCGGATCATTTATTGCGTCGGTTAAATCTTGTATGCAGAAATTCCATATATTCTCTTCGCTTTCACGTGGTTTGTCTGCTTGATCAAGTTCCATAGGCGTATCATAATAAGGAACACCCCTGAAGACTGCATTCAGCTTGTAATAATAAAACGCACGCAATACTTTTGCTTCGGATAATAATTTACCTTTTACGCTTTCACTTATCGGTGCGTCGGGTAGATGTACAATGGCATCATTGGCACGATAGATACCTGCATAATGTTGTTTCCAATAGTCTGAGAATATTCCGGAACCGATAGAAGCTGTACCGGCCAGCAGTGGATAATCGTTGTCGCGACAGGTTGCACCCACGCTGAATGCCTCCATTAGATAAGCCTCTTTTGCCACATACCCTTCGCGCAGGGTGGCGTAGATAGAGGCTACTCCCATAGTACAAAAGTTTTCATTACTCCACATACTGCCCGATGATGCTTTATCATATGGCTTTGTATCCAGTAAATCTCCCTGGCAACTGCTTATAGCAATTGCTGTGGCTGTTAATATGAATAATTTATTTAATAGTTTCATAAGATTTCAAGATTTATTTAGAATGTTATATTGGCACCTATTGCAATTGTTCTAAACGGAGAATAGCCCATACCGGTAGCAGATTCCGGGTCTTGGCCTTCAAATCCGGTAATTGTCAGCAGATTTTCAGCTGAAACGTAAACACGTGCATTCTGCATAGCGATTTTTGAAACCCAGTTTTTCGGTAGAGTATAACCTAAAGACAGGTTTTTCAATTTGATGTAATCACCTTTGTATAGCCATAAAGTTGTATTTCCATGACGATTTTGTACATAGCCGTCTATATAAGCCATACGCGGATATTTCGCATTGATGTTGGTACGTGGATCATCCGGATTTTCGGGATTGTAGAAATAATGGTTTTCGGCAATCCGTTGTGCGATGGTGCTACCCCATTCTGTAGATGCGGCATTATAGCCAGTGGTTGCTCCCCAGTATATGCTGAATCCGGCAGCTCCCGCCCATACCATAGAGAGGTCGAATCCTTTCCATGCGGCAGAGGCCTGAAAACCGAAATTGTATTTGGGCTTATTGGATGTTTTTTGGAAAGTATAGTCGTTATCGTCACCATATACTCCATTATTATTGGAGTCGGCATAGATGTAATCGCCATACCAGATCTTGTTTTTGGCAACCGTCTTGCCCGGCTGAAATTCATATCCGGCTGCGATCATGTCTTTTACCCATGTCATATCTTTTTCTGTACGGATCATACCGGTCTTAGGTCCTCCTTGAGGATTTACGCTGCCATCCGCATTGTAGTAAGAGCCATTGCCATGATAAACGTTCCGTAAATAGTATTCATTCATCATGCGGCCTTCAACAATGGGGGTTGTGCCACCACTGGACACTTTACCGATATTATCTTCCCATTTACCTCCGGTCAGTTTGTTACTCGGATCTTCTACCCATGTTCTTTCATAAGAGCCGTTATAGGCATCTATATTGCTTTTGTTATATGAGAAGTTGCCGTTAATGGAGTAGCTCACCCCTCCTATGTTATCACGCCATCCCAGTGATAACTCAACTCCCTTATTGCTCACTTTGGCGAGGTTCTGACGGGGGGCAGTCATTGTTCCGAATACATAAGGAATAGTTGGGCGGTATAAGATACCGTCGGTTTTCTTCTGATACAAGTCGGCACTTATGCTCAGACGGTCCTTTAATAAATTAACATCAACACCAAAGTTGACAGAGGTGGTAGATTCCCATTTCAGTAAGCTATTGGCGATGGCACCCATATACAGTGCGGAATTTAAGGCATTTCCAAATACTGCGTTGGTGGTACTGTATACCGACATGTATTCGTAGTTACCAATTTCAGAGTTACCTAATTTACCCCAGGATGCACGGATTTTCAGGTTATCCAGCCAGGTACGGGTATTTTCCATGAAGCTTTCTTCTGAGATACGCCATGCACCTGATAAGGAAGGGAAGAATCCCCAACGATGATCTTTATGGAAGCGTGAGGATCCGTCATAACGGAAATTCGCCTCAAATAAATACCGGGAATTATATGCATAGTTCACGCGTCCGAATACAGAACGTGTGGCATAATCCTGGGTTGCACCTTTGGTACTTGTCATTTCGGTTGCTTCATCAAACTGGTTCAGTGATTCGTCGATCAAGCCTTTCTTTGCGGCATCTACAGTATAGTAATTCTTGTAGAATTCCTGATAACCCAACAATGCGGATACATCGTGTTTCTGAGCAAATGTGTGATGGTAGTTTAACAGGTTTTCCAATGTATAAGAGTAATTGGATTCATAACCGAAACTTGTGCTTAATTGAGAAGGAGGAGTGATACCATCGACAATTACCCCGTCACTGAAACGTGTCTGATAAGCGGGTACTCCCCATTGGCGGGTTTCGTAGATGTAACGGTTGTAATTGAAGTTGAAATCCCAACTTAGATCTTTAAAGAACTTGACCTTACTAAATAGGGTCGTGTTGAAACGGTTGTAGCGTTTGAAGCCATCATTCCGTGCCAGTTTATATAGTGGGTTATTGGCTGTTGCACGTTCGTCCGGACATTCCGGGTAGCCGAAACTTCCGTTCCATTCGGGATAAGTACCGGCTGTAGATTGTCGGAGGAAAGTATTGGCATTGCTAAAGTCACCCACCTCACGGTCCATTTGTGAGGCATAAGTGCGCGTACCTAAAGTCAACCATTGAGTTGGGTTGGCTTCAATATTGGCACGTACAGAGTAGGTTTTGTTGGCTGTATTGTCTACAATACCTTCATTATCCTGATAACGGGCTGACAATAAGAAACGAATTTTGTTAGATCCTCCTGAAACTGAAAGATTATGTTCGTGTATCATACCTCCTGAGTATAGCTCTTTCAGCCAGTTGGTATTTGGGTATGCGATGTAATTAGGAACACCGTTTTCGTTTACTCCATTGGGATCTTTTGATTTCTCTCTCCACAAATCGATATACTTTTGGTCAAAAAGAGTTCCGGAGCCAACATTTTCGCAAGATTCGTTCATTAATTCCATATAATCCGCATAGTTGCTCATAGTTTCTATCATGCGTGTCGGGCTGTTGAAAGAGACGCGTCCACTATAGTTTACCTGTATCTTGTCGCGATCACCGCTTTTTGTTGTGACTAAGATGACTCCGTTGGCAGCACGGGCACCATAAATAGCACAAGAAGCTGCATCTTTTAGAATAGAGATATTTTCTATGTCCTGAGGGTTAATGGCATTCAATGAACCTTCCATGCCATCGATGATAATCAAAGGTGAGGCATTATTCATTGTACCGTTACCGCGTACCCGTAGGGTTGTGTTATCCTCTCCCGGCATTGCCGAGCCTGAACTGGCTTGAAGTCCTGGACTTAGACCGGCTAATGCCGAAGATACTGTGGTAATGGGGCGTGATTTAGTTTGTTCTTCAAAATCAACGGCAGATACGGCACCTGTTAAATTTGCTTTCTTCTGTGTGCCATACCCTACCACTACTACCTCGTCGAGTGTTTTGCTGTCTTCTTCCAGTTGGATGTTGAAAGACACCTGGTTGCCACTTACTTTGACTTCTTTATTGAGATAGCCGATGTAAGAGATTTGCAGTGTTGCGTTGGACGGTACTTCGAGACTAAACTCTCCGTTCAGGTTTGTGATGACGCCAATAGTTTTATTACCTTTTACAATGACGTTAGCTCCGATAATCGGTTCTCCATTTGCATCTTTTACAATACCTTTAATCGTTCTGTGCTGTTGGGGGACTGCTGTGATCGCATCTCCGTTTTCAACTGTCTCTTGTGAAGAAACAGCCCAGGCACTACCGCTTAAAAGCATTATTAACGATGTACTTACAAGTACCCTTTTAGAAGATAAGGGTAGCAAATGTAATTTGCTTTTTCTCATAATACTTTAGATTGAGTTAATAAAAGTGTTAAATACATCGCAAAACTACGGTAACTGATCTGATCCGATGTGATACTTTTATTCTCAATAGGGGCACTAATTATTCAGAGGCTATTTGGAATCTGTCCTAATCCGTGTTTTCCATATGGTTTTATGTACAAAATTTTGTGATAAGATGCTAAATTGAATAGGAATCTTGGGCATAATTTGTTCTTTTTCATGATCCGTATACTATTAAACTTTACAAAAAGCAAATGAAAGAATCGGACTATGTCGTGAAGCAGACCTCTCTATGCTATTTTTGTTCGCAGTATAGGCACTAATTGTTCTTAACTCAGTAGAAGTTCCAGAAGAACTTTGGCGAT